>JAEZHQ010000382.1 GCA_023416455.1 Pseudomonadota bacterium
CCGGCGGACCGCGGACGCCGCGGCGGCGCCTTGGGGCGCTCGCTGCCGTCGAGCATGATCTCGGTGCAGTTCTCCAGATCCTCCAGATACATGGCCTGCATGCGCGCGGCGAAGCCCTCGTCCTCGACGGTGACGTCCAGCTCCCAGTTGCCGAGCCAGCTCGCCAGGTTGAGGTTGCTCGACCCCACCCGCGACCACCGCCCGTCGGCGACCGCCGTCTTGGCGTGCAGCATCGACCCGTTCCACTCGAAGATCCGGACGCCGGCCTCCAGCAGCGTGCGGTAGCCGGCGCGGGAGAGCGCCTTGGTCACGGCGACGTCGCTGGTGCCGGGCACCAGCAGGCGCACGTCCACGCCGTCCCGCGCGGCCTGGCGCAGCGCCCCCACATAGGCGGTGGTGCCGACGAAATAGGCGTCGGTCAGCCACAGCGAGCGCCGCGCCAGGGCGGCGATCAGCTGGTCCAGGCGGTAGAGCGCCATGGTGTTCGGCCGCGTCTCGATCACCCGGAGGGCGACCCCGCCGCCGGCCACCACCTCCGCTTCCGCCGTCTCCCCCCATGGGCGGTCGCCGGGGGGGATCGGCGGGCCGGCCTCGCGCCAGCTCCGCGCGAAGGCGCGCTCCAGGTCGGCGACGGCGGGGCCGTGGATCTCCACGCCGGTGTCCCGCCAGGGCGCCACGCCGCGCGCGGGGTCCCCGACCCAGTCCCGCCCGACGCACAGGCCGCTGACGAAGCCGATCCGGCCGTCGACGCTCAGCGATTTGCGGTGGTTGCGGCTCAGCCAGCCGAAGGGGCTGCCGAGGCCCGGCGGGTTGAAGGAGCGCACCTCGACGCCGGCGTCGCGCAGCCGCCGCCAGAAGCCGGCGGGCGCCCGGCCGAAGCTGCCCATCCAATCGTAAAGGACACGGACGGCGACGCCTTCCCGCGCCTTGGCGGCAAGGGCGTCGGCGAAGCGGTGGCCGACCTCGTCGGCGGCGATGATGTAGTTCTCGAAATGGATGTTGCGCTCGGCCGCCGCGATGGCGGCGAGCCAGGCCGGATAATTCTCCGCCGCGTCGCGCAGGAGATGGACGGTGTTGCCCCTGGCCAGGGTGGCCCCGGCCACGCGCGACATCAGCCCGTCCGCGATCATCCGCGACAGCGGCTCGCGGTCCTCCGCCCGATCCTCCGGCAGCCTGCGGTCCATCCCTCTCCCGGTCCCTCTCCAATGGCCAATCCTGCCAATATGGTGAGGCTTGCGCCCCGGTGCCGGATCCGGGACGATTCCCGCGGGCCGGGATGGACCGCCTGCTCCCCCGGCCGGACCGCTACCGCTTGTCGGCACCGGCCTTGGCGCCGCTGCCCGCCTTCCGGCCCTCCTCCGCCTTGCCCGTCTCCGGCGCGTTGGCCGAGCGCATCTCGTCGGCGGCGCTCTTGAGGCTGGGGCCGGAGGAGGCGCCCGAACGGCCGGCGCTGCGGATGGCGATGCGGCTGGAGCGGGGCTGCTGCTCGGCGGGCTTGGGCACGGTGATCGTCAGCACGCCGTTCTCGAAGTCGGCCTGGACCTCACCGGTGTCGACCTTGAAGGGCAGGCGGATGTTGCGGGCGAACGAGCCGTGGGCGCGTTCCACCAGATGGAAGTTCTCCCTGGATTCGTCGCGCTCGATCCGCTTCTCGCCGCGGATCGAGAGCAGGTCGTCGGTCACCGTGACCTCCACGTCCTTCTCGTCGATCCCGGGAAGCTCGGCGCACACCTTGATGTCGGAATCGGTTTCGCTGATGTCGATGCGCGGTGTCATCAGGGCCGGGGTCTCGGCCATTCCCGGCAGCCCGCCGCCGCGGGCGACCTCGCCGAGGAGGCGGTCCATGATCGAGAAGGGATCGAGACCCGCCCGGGCGAAGGGGAATCCGCCGGACGGCATCGGAAGCTGGGAGCGTTGCGCCATGACTGTCCTCCTGGGCATGGTTGGCGTTGCAGTGCCGGAACTCCGTCGTCGCTCCGGATGGTGCGGGGCTGCCCCGGCGCGGCGCCCCTCCGCCTCGCGGCGTCCCGGAGTCAGCCCGCCCCGCCGCCGCCGGCGACGCCGACCAGCGCCGGGCGCAGCAGATGCCCGTTCCGGAGGCAGCCGGGCAGCAGGACCTCCGCCACGGTCCCGGCGGGCAGCCCGCTGCCTTCCACCTCGCCCACCGCCTGGTGGCGGTCGGGATCGAAGGGCGCACCCGGCTCGGGGTCGATCCGCTGGATGCCGTCCTTCGCGAAGGCGTCGAGCAGCGCCCGTTCGGTCGCCTCCAGCCCCGTCACCAAGCCCTGGACCCGGCCGTCGGCTGTCCCCGCCGGCACGCTCCCGATGGCGCGCCGCAGGCTGTCGGCCGCCGGCATCAGGTCCCGCGCGAAATCCGAGGCGGCGATCCGCACCGCGTCCTCGCGCTCCAGCGCCATCCGCCGCCGCAGATTCTCCTGCTCGGCCAGCGCGCGCAGAAGCCGGTCCCGGAGGTCGGCCTTCAAATCCTCCAGCCGCGCGATCGCCTCCTCCCGGCGCGCGGCGCCGGGTTCCTCGGCGACCGGACGCCCGCCGCTCACCGGGGTCCAGGCCGGCGGGTCGCTGGCCGGAAAGGATTCCTCGGAGGACTCGTCAACGGCGTCGGCGAAGGGACGGCCGGGGAGCCCGTCGGAAACCGGATCGCTGCGTCTCGGGTCGGTCGCCATGGCTCGAACCACCTCGGCGGGCGTGTGACGGGGAAGGCCGGGACCGCCTCAGGCCGTCGCCAGCGGTGCCGCGTCCAGCGGTTCTTGGTGGCGCCGGCGCAGCCGGAAGGCCAGCACCAGCAAGGAGCCGCCGAAGAAGAGCGCATAGGCGCCGATCCACCAGGTAAGGACCACCGCGCCCGCGACCGGCGCCACGAAAAGCAGGCCGCCCCAGATGATGGAGACCAGGCCGCCGAACCCCAGCCACCATTTGCCGTGGGTCGCCCGCAGCCGAAAGGCGGCGGCGATCATCATCGCGCCGGAGACGACCGCCCAGGCGGCGCACAGCCAGACGAAGGCGAGGACGGTGGCGATCGGCGCGACGATGGCAATCGCCCCCGCCAGCAGGTCCACCACCCCTTCCAGGATGAAGGGCCACCAGCGCTCCCGCCGGGTGGCCGCACGAATGCCGGAAACGATGGCGACGACCCCGTCGACCAGCATGTAGGCCGCGAACAGCAGGACCAGGGTCGCGATGGTGATGCCCGGCATCAGGAAGGCGATCAGGCCGAACAGGATGGCGCAGACCCCGCGGAGCGCCATCACCCACCAGTTTCGCGCCAGTTGCGCGTTCATCGCCTGCTCGTGTCCTCCCGGGTCGGGAAAGGCACCGTTTGCACCGAAGGTCGTGCTCATCAAGGTTTCCCCACGGTTTTCCTCAAGGGCTTCCCCGGGCGGCCGGCTGCGTGCAGGCCCCGGGCGGCGTCGGACGGCGTCGGGCCTCGTCAGTGCCGGCGATGCAGCCGCATTGCCGGCATCCCCGCGGCGGAATGGGCCGCCGGTCGCGGCCACGGCGGCACCCGCCCGGACCGGGCGGGAACCGCATCGATGACCGGACAACGGCGGCCGCTTCGCGATGGTTCCGTTCGCAGCCGGGGGCGGAGCCCGGCCTGAAGGTGGAGCGCTGCCCCGAAAGACCGGACGCCCGGCGGCCGGCCGCGCGTTGGGGCTAGCGGCGGCGCCAAGGAGGGTGCGCCCACGCCCGATGCCCAGTGGCGCACCGGCTGAAAGGCAGGAATGTTCCTGGGCCTGCCTCCTCTTTGCCGCCAGGATCGCCGCGGCCGAGCCGGGCGGCACCAACGCAGGAGACCCGCCATGGAGAGCACACGCGACGTCGCCGTCCTTGTCGGCAGCCTTCGCAAGGACTCCATCAACCGCAAGCTCGCCAAGGCGCTCATCGAACTTGCGCCGCCGCCGCTGCGGCTGGAGATCGTCGAGATCGGCCAGCTCCCCCTGTACGACCAGGACCAGGACGATGCCCCGCCGGAAGCGTGGACGGCCTTCCGCGAGCGGGTGAGGCCGGCCGACGCCGTGCTCTTCGTCACCCCCGAATACAACCGCTCGGTGCCCGCCGCGCTGAAGAACGCGCTCGACGTTGGCTCGCGGCCCTATGGCCAGAGCGTCTGGAACGGCAAGCCCGGCGCCGTCGTCAGCGCCTCCCCCGGCGCCATCGGCGGGTTCGGCGCCAACCATCACCTGCGCCAGTCGCTGGTGTTCCTGAACGTGCCGGCGATGCCGCAGCCGGAGGTCTATCTGAGCCACGCCGACAAGGTCTTCGACGCCGGGGGCAGGATCACCGACGAGAAGACGCGCAGCTTCCTGCAAGGCTTCATGCAGGCTTTCGCCGCCTGGATCGCCCGCAACGCCACCGCCTGACCGCGCGCCTCCCCGCAACAGGGCGGTTCACCGCAGCGGCGCCATGCCCCGGACGCCCCCTTCGGTCGATGCCCGTGTGGGCGGTTCCGCCTCCGGCACGGGCGGCCTACAGTGGCCCGGACCCGGCTCCGCGGAGGCGTCATGACCATCAGGCACATCCTCGTCCATGTCGACCTGGCGCCGGGCGGCGAACGCCGCCTGCGGCTGGCCGCCGACCTCGCCCGCCGGTTCGGCGCCGAGCTGATCGGCACCGGGCTGGCCGAGGACGACCTGGAGACCGGCGACGGCGAGGCGATGGCCCCGGCCGAGGCCCTCTTCCGGGCGGCGCTGAGCGGCGGGCTGTCCGGGGACTGGCGGCCGGCCGGCGGGATCGAGGAGAGCTTCATCGCCGACCAGGCCCGGACCGCCGACCTCGTGGTCCTCGGGCAGCGCGACCCCGGCGGGACGGCCGGGGTGAGCCCGGAGGGGGTCATCGTCGCCTGCGGCCGCCCGGTGATCGTCGTGCCCTGTACGGCGCCCTCGGAGCGGGTGGGCGGGACGGTTCTGGTCGCCTGGAACGGCAGCCGCGAGGCGGTCCACGCCGTGCGCATGGCGCTTCCCCTGCTGGTGCGGGCCGACCGCGTGGTCGTCCTCTCCGTCAACCCGCCCGCCGCCGAGGACTGGGGCGGGCGCGGCCTTGCCCACGACCTCGTCCGGCAGGGCGCCCCGGCCACGGCCGAGACCGTCACGCCGGAGGGGCGCAGCCCGGCGGAGGGGCTGCGCGCCTGTGCGGCCGAAATGGGCGCCGACCTCATCGTGATGGGCGCCTTCCGGCGTTCGCCCCTGCGCGAGACGCTCCTCGGCGGGACGACCGACGCCATGCTCCGCAGCATGGACGTGCCGGTGCTGATGGCCCATTGACGGTGGCCGTCCGCCCTAGCCGTCCGCCCTAGCCGTCCGGCCCCGACGCCAGGGCGCGGGTCGCCAGCCGGCGGGGCTCGCCGCGGACGGCCGTCGGGGCCGTGTCCTGGGCGACGGCGTCGAGATGCTCGTCGAGCAGACGGGCGAAGCGCTCGCGCGCCGGGCGCAGCAGCAGGCTGTGGTCGGCGCCCTCGATGCGCTCCATCCGCAGGCCGGGCATGCGGCGCAAGGGTCCGCCCCGCGGCCCGGCGTGGGTCTCCAGCTCGCCCAGCGTGATGTCGTCCGCCCCGTGGACCATCAGCGTGCGCACGCCGCGCTCCGCCAGCCGGTGGAACCAGTGGGCGAGGTCGTCCGGGGCGTAGCCGCGCCCGGTCAGCCCGGCCCGCAGCCGCCCGATCCCGATGCGCAGCCGCCGGGCCGCCCGTCCCGCCAGCCCGCGGGCGACGCGGGCGGCCCGGCGGTCCTGGCGCAGGATGGCCCGCCAGGTCGCCCGCTCGGCCAGACGGGCGAGGTAGGCCGCGGCCGGCTTGAC
Organism: Pseudomonadota bacterium; assembly: GCA_023416455.1. Classification (GTDB taxonomy): domain Bacteria; phylum Pseudomonadota; class Alphaproteobacteria; order Azospirillales; family Azospirillaceae; genus Azospirillum. The sequence goes on from JAEZHQ010000382.1 coordinate 5,812, forward strand.
CGCCGTGCCGATCACCGCCTCCGAGGTGGCGCCCCCGTCCAGGACGAAGCGGCCCGGGTTGACCAGGGCCTGCCCGACCACCCGCTCGTCGGCCAGCGCCGTGTGCAGCGCGACCGCGGCGCCGGCGCACAGCCCCACCGCCACGCAGCGCCGGTAGCCCCGCCCTTCCAGCCAGTCGAGCGCCGCACGCGCGTCGGGGACGGCGTCCGCGCAGTAGATCAGCCCGTCGCTCCGGCCGGGCTTGGACTCGCTGTCGCCGAGCCCGCCCAGATCGATGCGCAGCGACGCGTAGCCGCGGGCGGCCAGCCGCCGCGCCAGCCGGACCGACATGCGGCCGGAGCCGACATGGTGGGTCGCCCCGCTGTTGAGCAGAAGCACCGCCGGCCGGCCGCGCCCGGCCGCGCCGCCGGCCGGTTCGCAGAACACGCCGAACAGGCCGCCGCCGGCCCCGAACCGGGCCGGCCGCTCAACCGCCCCCGGCAGCTCCAGGACCGGCACTTCCGGGACCGCCGGCTCCGGCAC
>JAEZHQ010000429.1 GCA_023416455.1 Pseudomonadota bacterium
CCATGTTCGCGGCGACGGCGCTGATCGTCTTCTGCGTCGCCTTTGCGAAGAGGTTTGCCTGACCACACGGCTTCAAACCCGCCAAGCAGGACGGCTGCACCATGGGGGCAATCGCCGGCGAAGCGTCGGCGAACAGCGTGGAATCGGCGGTTCCCCATGCCACATGGTGGTGTGCGGCGACCGGCGGCGGCATCGCGCTTTGGTGAGAAGCTGGCGGGGTGGCGGATGGGGTGTCTTCCGAAACGAGTTCCGCCAGTGTTTTCCAGCATCCGCGTGTGTCCGCTAACCTGTTGACTTGAAAAACACTCTCTTCCGCCTGCATCCGCGACTGTCCGTTGCCATCCGCCTGCACCCGATACAGAATGTGGGGTAAGATGTGGGGTAGGATTGGCAGGGATTCGAATTGACCAAGCGAACCGGGAGGCACCCCGAAAAGGCCCTGACGGCGGTTACGGTGCGCAACGCCAAGCCCGGCCGGCATGCGGACGGCAACGGGCTGTATCTGGAGGTGGACGAGTCGGGCGCCCGGCGCTGGCTGCTGCGCATTATGATCCAGGGGAAGCGGCGGGACATCGGTCTCGGCTCCGCCTCCCTGGTCACGCTGGCCGAGGCACGGGATACGGCGATAGCCATGCGCAAGGTGGCCCGAGCTGGTGGTGATCCCTTGGCCGAGCGGCAGAAGGCTCTGCGCGTCGTACCGACCTTCGAGAACGCGGCCCGCACCTGCCACGCCGAGCACAAGGACTCGTGGAAGAACGGAAAGCACGCCGACCAGTGGCTCACCACTCTGGAAACCTATGCCTTCCCGATGATCGGCACCATGACGGTGGACAAGATCGGCACGCCCGAGGTGCGGGACGTCCTGTTGCCGATCTGGCTGGAGAAGCCCGAGACGGCCCGCCGGGTGCGCCAGCGAATCGGGACCGTGTTGGACTGGGCCGCCACCAAGAGCTTCCGGGAGGGCGAGAACCCGGTGCGCTCCGTCACCAAGGGCCTGCCGAAGCAGAAGGACTCGGGCGAGCACTTCGCCGCCCTGCCCTATGACGACGTACCGGCCTTCCTGGCCAAGCTGCGGGCGACCGACCAGACCGGCCCCGTGGTGAAGCTGGCGATGGAGTTCCTAATCCTGACCGCTGTGCGCTCCGGGGAGATGCGCGGCGCTGTCTGGCGGGAGATCGACTTCGCCACCAAGCTGTGGACGATCCCGGCGGAGCGGATGAAGGCCGGCAAGCCCCATGTGGTGCCGCTGGCGCCGCGCGCCGTCGAGCTGCTGGAGGAAGCCCGCAAGCTGGCCCGCAAGCCCGACGATCCCGACGCCCTGGTGTTCGAGGGCAGCAAGCCCGGCAAGCCCATGTCCGACATGACGCTGACCATGGTGCTGCGACGCATGAAGGTGGAGGCCACCGCCCACGGCTTCCGCTCGGCCTTCCGGGACTGGACGGCCGAGACGACGAACACCCCCAGCGACGTGGCTGAAATGGCGCTGGCCCACACCATCAAGAACAAGGTGGAGGCCGCCTATCGGCGCGGTGACCTGCTGGAGAAGCGGCGCGTGCTGATGGAGCTGTGGGCCGACTTCTGCCAGAGGGCAACGGCCGATGTGGTGCCGATCACGGCCGTGAAGAAGCGGAAACGTGTCGGGGTTACCTGATTTCCGGGGTTACCGGGGTTACCGGGGTTACTGCGTTGATATTGCATAGGAAATCCGGTAACCCCGAATTTTTCGGCCGGGGTTACCGGGGTTACCTGCCGGGGTTACCGGTGGGGCCGCGCGCGGCAATGCTTCCAGCGCAACGCCCGAAAAGTAAGAAGCCCGCCACGGTGTGAACCGGGCGGGCTTTGTCATTCGAGGAGAGCGTTGTCGTCCGGTGGAGGAAGCGCAGGCTTGTCGCCTTTCGGCTGCCAAATCCTTGCGGCCTTCTTCGCAGCGCGGACGGCGTCAGAACGGGTACGGCATTCGCAGAGGATTGCGTCGTTCTCGACGTCCAGAACAGAGATCTTCCCGTTAGCTTCTTCTATCGCGTCGAATCGGCCGGCAATCCCGTCTCCATCCTCATCGGCAAGAGGGCTGAAGATATGCTCGTGCCACACGACATCCCGCACCGTCCAAGTCATGGGCTATTCCGCTCCTTCCTGGGCAAGAGCCTTCCTCAACCGCACCCCGGCCCCGCCGCCGTTCTCGGGGATGAACTCAACACCGGCCGCTTCCAGGGCCGTGCGGATCGCTGCGAGGGTGCGAGGGTGGGGCTGGCGCTTGTTCGCTTCGAAGTCCGCAAGCGTGGAGCGTGCTGTCTGGGCAGCCGCCGCAAGATCGTCGCGGGTCCACTCGATCAACGCCCGTGCCGCCCGACACTGAGCCGGGGAAACGGATGTTTCATCCGATGTCAGACTTTTCATCTTGATTTCAGTCTCGCTCGGGATAATATGCCTCATGTCGGTCATTATGACCGATAACCTGCTGTCGTTCAACATCCGAGGCCCCAAATGCGAGCATTTCTCGCCACGCCCAAGCCTTGCCTGCCGCCGGCCCTGCTGGCGCGCTGGCCCCGCCCCATGATCGAAGCGGCCATCGACGCCCTGCTGGCCGAGCTGGACGCCCGCGACGGCGACCCGGACCTTGAGCCCGAAGAGGACCGGGGCGACCTCGACCACCTGCCCGACGACTGGCGCCACCACGCGCCCGCCGCCTGATTCTCACAGCACCCGCCCCAACGTAGGGCGAACCCCTCTCCCTGGAGCTTTCCCATGACGATCCCGACCAACGCGCCCGAGGGCGCGAACGCCACCGCTTTGTCCGCCGCTCCGGCCCTGGCCGGATCGACCGTCATCCCCGCCCTGGGCATGACCTTCGCCGAGGCCAGCGTGCGGGTGCGCGAGTTGCTCCAGGCGCACAGCGCCGTCCGGGGCGAGGACGACGAAAGCCGGCGCATCCGCGACGAGCTGTACGACGAATGGGACCGGATCGGCTGTGCCGTCCTGGCCACCCCGCCACAGACGCTCGCCGATGCGCTCGCCGTGCTGGACCGACTGCTGTGCCCGGAGACCGGCATGCCCGCCGGCACCAGCGGCATGGAGGTGGAGGCGCTGACCCGGCTTCGCAGCTTCCTGGCAACGCTGGTGCCTGCCCCTGCCCAGAACGCCGCATCACCCGTCTTCGAGCTGGGCCGCTGGCTGAGCGCCATTATCGCCGAGGACCGGCGAACCGACGAAGCCTTCCGCGGTGTCTTGCGCCGCCCGCCGGCGGTTCAGGCGCGCGAGCGAGCGAACGACCTGGCGCGCGAGGCCATCGAGGGGTTGCTCCTCGCCACCAAGGCCACCACCCCCGCCGACGCGGCGATGCACGCCCTCCTTCTCCCCCAGCTTGCGGACGACATCGAATCGGCGATGGCCGAGGATGACCGACAGGCGGCCGACCGCGCCGGGTGGCGGCTGAGGCGCATCGCCCGTTCGGTCTTCGACGTGCTGGTGTCCACGGCCGGGATCAACCCGGCCGAGCTGTCCGCCGACTACTTCGTCGGGGACGCGGCGACGCTCTGGCCGCCCACGGGTGCAGGCGATCTGTTCGCTGCGAACGCCGGGTTCCTGGAGCCCGAAGCCGGCCGGCTGGCACTCCCGGCCGAACCGACGTCCGACATGATCCAGGCGGCCGCCAGTGCCGCGGGGATCGGTGCGGAGGCGGCCCGGAAGGTGTGGGAGGCCATGGCTGCCCTGGCGCGGCCGGCGGGGGCGTGACGTGCTGGGACTCGGCCCGCTGTCCAGCCTCGGCCAGCGCGTTGCCGTGGCGCTGGTGCGGCTGGAGGAACTGGCGGAGGAGGACGATTGATCGAAGGCCGCGCACCCTCCCTTCCCCGCATCCAAGGGGCCGGTTCCGCCGGCCCCCTTTCGGCATTCCTGGGCGGTGCCCATCTCCCCATCAGAGCTTCGATCTAATGGAATTGACTGCCTTCCATCAGCGCGATACTCTGATGGCGGCGCAGCAAAGGCATCGCAATGGCTACCCCCGGTCAACTGGTATCAAAGCTCTCGGAAATTCTCACCATCCCCGAGCCAACGATGGGGATGTATGATCGCGTGCTTCGTGATGCCGGCCTGCTGTCCAAGGGTGGTCGGGGCCGGAGCGCGGTCCAGCGCACCTCACTCGACACGGCGCGGCTGCTCATCGCTCCGTTGGTTACCAGTTCCCCGGCGCGCGCGGCGGAAGCCGTGGAGGATTTCGGTGTTTTAGAGTGCCACGAGCTACACTTGAAGAACCCAGATGCTCTGACGCTTTCTAAGCTGTGTGGCGTTGCATTTGAAAGCGTCCACACGCTGGAGTCAGCAGTTTCCGCAATAATTGATGGATTTGGGAACGGGAATTTCGTTTCCAGACTGGAAGAAGCCGCTTCAAATTTTCATGGTGGGCGGGAGGTTCTTCCGCACATCGGGATAAAAGTTTGGGACACCAAGGTAGCTGCGGAAATAAATATCAGCGGAAATCTCTATATTTACCACCATCCTTCACTCATCAAGGCAATCAAAACCCCACTTCATCCACCCAACAACGCGCAAAGCAGTCAAAATCTGCACAATGATTACGATGTGATTTCGTCAAAATATCGAGGCATAAGAACATGCCGAGAGCTTACGATGGTGGAGATAAAGCCAATCGCTGAGTTTGTTTGCGGCATAGACGCGGAACACTGATCTAAGAGGAGTTTACAACATGACCGACCTGAACGGGCGGCCGGGGAAAGCCCCTCGGCCGCAGACGCCCCCGGCTTGCCTGGACTCCGCCGCTGGCGCCATGCGTCAGAAGAGCAAGGCCGCCGACACCAGCCGCATCACCAAGGCCGGCTACTCGGTCCCGGAGTTCTGCTTCGGGGCCGGCATCGGCCGGACCAAGGCATATGAGCTGATGAGCAACGGCGTTATCCGCTTCGTCACGGTGGGGCGCCGCCGGATCATCACCACGGCGCCCGCCGACTTCCTGGCGGGGCTGGCCGGCAACGCGGAGGGCTGATCCGATGCGCCCCGCCGAGATCAAGGGAGTCTCCGGGCTCATGCCCGCCACCGGGTGGTTCGCGGAATACCATGACGTCTTGGGCGAATCCCTCGGCGTCTCGAATGGCCCGATCCGCGCGCCGCTCGTCGCATTGGCTTTGCTGGATGAGGTGTCCGAGGACGATGGCCGGGAGCTGAGGCTCGTCGGCTTCCTCGCCGAGGATGGCCGGCGCGCCGACCAGATGTACGGCTTCCTGGGCTACGTCCGGGGCCCCGCCCGCAAGCCCCGCCAGCGCCGGAGCTTCTGACCATGGCGAAGGCCCGTCTCGACTTCGACCGGATCAACCGCGCCGCGCTGGCCGTCCTGCCGGCGCTGGTGGCGCGCTGGCTCCCGGACGGACACCGGGAGGGCGGGGAATGGGTGGCGCGCAACCCACGCCGCGCCGACCGCCGGCCGGGCTCCTTCCGCGTGAATCTGGCCACTGGAAAATGGGCCGACTTTGCCACCGGGGACCGCGGCGGGGACGTGGTGTCGCTGGCTGCCTACCTGGGCGGGATCGGGCAAGCCGAGGCCGCGCGGAATCTCGCCGACATGCTGGGGATGCACTGATGCCTGATGATCGCGCCGGCATGTTCGCGCCACTGACCCCCGAGGAAGCCAAGGCCAGCCAGCCGGCCGGGCCGGCGAAGGCCACCGTCATGGTGCCGATCCTGCCGGTCCCCGACGATGCCGTGTCAGCCATGGGCTTTCGGCACCCGAAGCACGGCGCCCCGTCCAAGCTCTGGCCCTACAACTATGCGGCCGGCCAGCTGCAGGGCTATGCGGCCCGGTTCGACTTCATCACCGAGGACGGCACCCCCGGCAAGGTCGTGCTGCCCCTCACCTTCTGCGACCTGGGCAACGGCAAGCGCGCTTGGCGCTCCAAGGGCATCCCCGATCCACGGCCCCTCTACAAGCTGCCCGAGCTGGCGGCGCGGCCCGACGCCCTGGTGATCGTCACCGAGGGCGAGAAGGCCGCCGATGCGGCCGCAGCGCTGTTCCCCGAGCGCGTCACCACCACGCCTATGCACGGCGCCAAGTCGCCGCACAAGACGGACTGGTCGCCGCTGGCGGGCCGCCGGGTGGTGATCTGGCCCGACCACGATGAACCGGGCGCATCCTTCGCCGACAGCGTGGCCGGCCTCGCCACCGAGGCCGGGGCCGCCAGCGTCGCCGTGGTGGAGGTGCCCGTCGACTGGCCGGAGGGCTGGGACCTCGCCGACGAGTTGCCGGCCGGTGTGACGGTGGACGTGCTGTGCGGGATGATCGAGGCCGCGGCGCCCTGGCAGCCGCCCGCACAGGCACCCGCCAGCCGGCCCTTTGGCCCACCGCCGGAATTGCTCGCCTTCGCCATGCGCGAGCGCGGGCTCTACCACCGCGATCCGGACACAGGCGACACGCTGCTGTCGGGTCCCTTCGAGGTGGTGGCCGAGACGCGCGACGCTAGCGGTGGAAGCTGGGGCGTGCTGCTGACGTGGAAGGACCCGGACGGCCGACACCACGAATGGGCGATGCCCCGCGCCATCCTGGCCGGCGATGGAACCGACCTTCGCCGCGCCCTTCTCGACGGCGGGCTCTATGTCGCCCCGGGTCGGAAGGCGCGGGAGATGCTGACCGCCTACCTCGCCAGCGTCCGCGTCGAGGCCCGCGCCACCTGCGTTGATCGGACAGGATGGCATGGCCGGGTCTACGTGTCGGCCGGCCGGTCCTATGGGGACACCAAGGGCGAGCGGGTGCTGTTGCAGGGTGTCACTGCTGCAACCGACACGAAGCCGCGCGGCACGCTGGAGGGCTGGCAGCATGAAGTTGCCGCGCTGGCCGTGGGCAACAGCCGCCTCGCCTTCGCCCTGGCCGCCGCCTTCGCCGGCCCCCTGCTCTACCTGCTGAACGCCGAGTCGGGCGGGCTGCACTTCCGGGGTGCTTCATCCATCGGCAAGTCCAGCATGCTGACCGTCGCCGCGTCAGCCTGGGGCTGCCCGGTCCACAACTGGCGCGCCACCGACAACGCGGCCGAGGCGCTGGCCCGCGCGGCGAACGACGCCCTGCTCTGCCTGGACGAGTTGGGACAGGCGGACGGCCGGGCCGCCGACGCCATGGGCTACATGCTGTCCAACGGCGCCGGCAAGGCCCGCATGGCGAAGGACACCAGCGCGCGGCCGGTCTCAACGTGGCGCCTGCTGTTCGTCTCGACGGGCGAGATCGGCTTGGCGGAGAAGGTGGCGGAAGTCGGCCGGAAGACGCGGGCCGGCCAGGAAGTCCGCATCCTGGACATCCCCGCCGACGCTGGCGCCGGACTGGGCGCGTTCGAGACGCTGCATGGTTCGGTGGACGGCGACGCCTTCGCCCGCCGCATCCGGTTGGCGACGGAGACGCACCGCGGGCATGCCGCCCATTCCTTCCTGGAGCACATCACCGCCAACGACCTGGAGGAGCTGGCGACCGCGGTGCGGGCCGGGTGCGACCGCTGGAAGGCCGACCATCTGCCGGCCGGTGCCGATGGGCAGGTGCAGCGGGCCGCCGGGCGCTTCGCCCTGATCGCTACGGCCGGAGAGCTTGCCACCGCCTTTGGAGTTCTGCCCTGGCCCAAGTGGGAGGCCACACGCGCGGCTGCGGCGTGCTTCAACGCCTGGATCGAGGGGCGCGGCGGGAAGGGGCCGGCCGAGGTGGCGGCGGGGATCGCGCGGGTTCGCGGCTTCCTCGAAGCCCACGGCATGAGCCGCTTCCAAGCCGTGTGGTCGGACGACGAAGCCGAGACCCGCCCCGTCGCGGGCCGTGTCGGCTTCCGGCGCAAGGACGCTGAAGGCCGGTGGGAGTTCTTCGCCATGGCCGAAGGCTTCAAGGAGATGACGAAGGGCTTCAACTCCAAAGCGCTGGCGGCCGAGCTGGTGAAGGCGGGCATGCTGGATGCGGCCGGGGATGGCAAATCCTCGAAACCAGTGAAGGTTCCCGGCTTTGGGACGCTGAAGCTCTACCACTTCACGGCGGAAGCCCTGGCCGGAGCTGACAACGATGCATGACCTGTTCGCCCGCTTGGTCGGGCTGGCGGCTCCGGTAACCCCGGCTGGTAACCCCGGTAACCCCGACGCTTCGGGCCGGGGTTACCGGAATCATCCCTGTGAAATCAACGCAGTAACCCCGGTAACCTCGGTAACCCCGGAAAATCAGCGTCAGCCGCACGCGCACGCGCCGTCGCCCGACCAAGCCGACCTGACGGACGCCTTCGAGGAACGGGCCGCGATCCTCGAATTTGACGCCGGCCTATCCCGCGCCGAAGCCGAACGGCGGGCGTGGCAAGAGGTGTTCTCAAATCTCTGACAGATGCCAAAGATAAAATCTTCAAAGCACATTGGCAGACACAGGCGAATATAGGCGAACTACAGCGGATTATTTTCCAACTTCATTGATAATATTCTTGCATTTAGTAGAATAACGCCTGCCGCAATCAATCTGGCAGGCCCGTCATGTTCGGTTGGATCAAGAACAGCCTCTTCACCGAGCGCAAGAGCGCGGACGGCTACGAGCTGCTGACCGGCGGTGCCCTGCCCACCGCTGCGGGCGTGTCGGTCTCGCCCGAAGCCGCCATGCGCTGTTCGGTCTCCTTCGCCTGCATCAAGGTCATCGCCGAGACCATCGAGCAACTGACCCCGCACCTCTACCGCCGCAAGGGCGAGGACCGGGAGCGGGCCACCGACCACCCCGTCTATCCCCTGGTGACGAAGGCCGCGAATCCCTGGACCCCGGCCAGCGAGTTCCGCTTGGTGCTGGGCACCCACTTCGCCACCCACGGCAACGCCTATGCCTTCGTGAACAAAGACGGCGCCGGCCGGGTGGCCGAGCTGATCCCGCTGGACCCGCGCACCGTCTCCGTGCGCCAGGACCCGCGCACCATGGTCCCGGTCTACACCGTCGCCACCGGGGCCGGGCTGGCGCGCGACTTCGACCGTTCGGAAATCCTGCACATCCGGGGCGTGGGGCTGGACGTCCACAAGGGCGCGTCGCCCGTCACCCTGGCGCGCGAGGCCATCGGCCTGTCCCTCACGCTGGAAAGCCATTGCGGGTCCCTGTTCGGCAACGGCGCCAAGCCTTCGGGCGTGCTGAAGGTCAAGGGCCGGCTGAACGAAGAACAGTTCGCCCGAGTGCGGAAGCTGTTCGCCCAGTTTTACCAGGGCGTCACTGGCAAGAGGACCATGATCCTCAACGACGACATGGACTTCCAGCAAATCCAGTTGAACAGCGTCGATAGCCAGACGCTCGAAATGCGCCGCTTCCAGGTGGAGGAAATCAGCCGCTTCTGGCGGGTGCCGCTGCACATGCTGAACGAGATGGACCGGGCCACCCACGCCAACGCCGAGTCCATGGGGCAACAGTTCCTCACCTTCTGCATGCTGCCGATCCTGCGCCTGTGGTGCGACGCCATGGCGATCACGCTGC
>JAEZHQ010000537.1 GCA_023416455.1 Pseudomonadota bacterium
GCCGAACAGCCCTCCGCCGGAGGCCGGGGCGGCCGCCTGCTGGCGCTGCTGCTGCTCCAGCTCCTGGTTGCGCTGCTGGGTGGCGGCGAGCGCCTGCTCCAGCATGACGATGGACTGGGCCATCAGGTAAGGCGCCGCGGGCAGGCGGGCGACCTGATCGCGGATGTAGCTCTCGGCCTGCGCGTCGCGCGGGCCGGACTGGGCCTCGGCCTGACGCAGCTTGGCGAACAGGTCGTCAATGATCTGGCGTTCGGTCTGGTCCATGACGGCACTCATGCTTTCGATGGTTGGGGATGGGAAGGGCGATGGCCCGGCGGCCGGATGCGTGATCCGGCCGCCGGGCTGGATCCGGCCGAAGGACTCGTATGGCGGCGTGGGAGGCTGGCTGGTCCAGGTGATGGGGGCATCGATCCCTCCCATTGCGGTCACGCCCGTCGGCGCAAGGCAGGTGAAGGGATCCGACATCGCGACCACGTCTAAGTCGCCAGAGGGGCCCGGATCCAGATGACGCACAGGTGGGGCGATGCGCCGGCCCTGTCAAGGCAGCCGCCGTCAAGATGCCCTTCGGCCGGCCGTCACTCCGCGTCGCCGTCCCCGTCCCCGTCACTGTCGCCGTCGCCGTCACGATGGCGTGCCTGCGCCGGCGGCCGCTCCCCGCCGGCCCGCGGCGCCGCGGCGTGCTCCGCCGCGTCCCCCGGCCCGGCGGCCCGGGAGAGGCGGCGGCCGTTGCGGTACACCGCGGTCTCGGACGGCCCCTCGGCGCAGCGGACGATCCGCCCGCCCTTCTCCAGGAACGCGCGCGTCATCGCCGCCAAGTCGGCCTTGTCGCTCTCCGTCATGCGTCTCGGGTCCGTCCGCATCGTCTCATCACCGTGCGCTTCTTGCAGGGCCGCTCCATATAGACGGTCCGGACGGCTCGCGTCAGTTGCCCGGATGCCCTAAGCCGAATTGCCGGGCGCCGGGCTCCCCCGAACGAGGAGTTCCGGGCGGGTCCGCGGCGTCCCTCATTCGCCGCCGTACTCGCACCAGTCCGCGGTCACGTCCAGGAAGCCCCTGGCGCCGGGCGCGGCGAGCAGGCGGTATTCCTGGCCCTTGACCACCAAGGCGTGCCGGAGGGGCAGGCGGCCGGACACCTCCTGCGGGGCGCCGCCCAGCGGGGTGACGACCAGCGTGACCTCGGCCTCGGCGTCGAAACGCTCGTCGCGGTCCCCGTCCACCCCCTGGCCGACCGCCGTCACCGTCACGACGTTGTTGAAGCGGACCCAGCTGTTGCGGTCGCTGCGCGAGGCCGGCGTGCGCACGATGAAGCGGCGGGTGTCCGCCGGGCTGCACGCGCGCGGCTCCTGCGCCTGGGCGATGGCGAAGCGCAGGCGCTCGGCCGGAAGCCCCTCGGCGAGGCGGCGGCGGAGCTGCTCCAGAAGATCCTGGACCTCGGGCGGCGCCACGGCGTCGTAGCGCTGGCGGTATTCGGCGGCCTGGGTCTGGGCGGTGGCCAGAGACGCGGCGAGGCGGTCGGCGCGGTCGCGGGCCGCCGTCTCGGCGCCGGTGAGGCGGTCGACCTCCTCCCGCAGGGAGGTGATCTCCCGGGCGGCGACGTCCTTGCCGAATTGATAGGCCTGGTGGGCAAGCACCCCGCTCACGCCGAGAAAGACGGCGGCGCTGGCCAGCCCCTTCCAGAGCGCCCGGCTCCGTTCACGGTCCCGACGGCTTCGATACCGCGCCATCGCCCAATTGCTCCTGCAGGTCCGTTGGAAAAGGCCCGTTGTTTAGGCAAGGAATAAGGCGGCTCCATGGCAGAATGCCGCACCGGCGGAGTGCCGGGAAGTCATGGCGCCCCCGTCGCCGTCCGGAGGCGGCGGGTCGTCTGCGGCGTGACCACCGTTCCGCGGAGCCTTTCCTTGCCGCCATCCTTGCTGGATTGCCGGGGCTCTTCGTCGGACGGCCGAAAAAGTGGCGGGATCATCCACCTTGGCGGCAGCCGCCTGCCCGTGGCCCTCGCGGAAGGTGAGGCGCATCGGCCTCCGTCCCGCCGCCGCCCGCGCCGGCCCGAAACTTCTCACAGCGCGCCGGACCAGCGTAAGCGCTGCTTTTTTCTTTTGTTTCCATGACTTGGACAGGATGTGGCGGGGTCGGGGGGAGCCGCCGCGGGCCATGGCAAGATGCCCGCATTCACTTAAACTGCGTGGTGAGACGGAACCGGCCCCGGCGCCGGCGAACCGAAGTCAACGCGGGAGAGGGACCATGGCAACCACATGCAGCTGCGATGAGCCGCGTCCATACGCCGACACTCTGGTCCATGTGGTCGCGGCCGGAGGGCGCTGCGTCGTCGAGCCGATCAGCCGGGCGCCGAAAAGCGCGCAGGAGATCGAACTGGAGCGCTACCTGCGGGAACGGCGCCCCTCCCGCCGGCCGGCCGGCCGGCCCGGATCCCGGGGCGCTCCGGTCGCGCCGGCCGCCTTGACCGCCTGAAGACGGGTGCGCCGGTCTCCAAGGGCGGGCCGGGTGCGGGAGGGGGCAGCGTGTCCGCTGCCCCCCAGGGTCAGGCGGCCTTGCCGTTGATGGCGTCCTTCAGTGCCTTTCCGGCCGAGAACTTCGCCGACTTGGAGGCGGCGATGGTGATCTCCGCCCCGGTCTGCGGGTTGCGCCCGGTCCGCTCGCCGCGCTCGGCGACCTCGAACTGGCCGAAACCGGGCAGCTTCACGCTCTCGCCCTTCACCAGGGCTTCCTGCAGGCTGTCCAGCACGGCATCCAGCGCCTTGCCGGCATCGGCCTTGCCGCCGCCCAGCTTCGCTGCGATCGCGTCGATGAGTTCTGCCTTGGTGGTCATTCCTGATCCTCTGTTCGCTGCGGAATCCCAGCATCCTTGCGGGTTCTCGGCATCGCTGAGTTAGCCCACAGGCCGGACCGAGCGCAAGTCGCCATGGCGGCGGCGGCGAAAATCGCGCCGCACGGCCGAGATGTGGCTTGACCGGGGCCGTGGCCTGCCGCTAGTAATCGCCCCCGCAAGCCGGCGCCCGCCGCCGGCAGGGAAGGGTGGCCGAGTGGTTAAAGGCAGCAGACTGTAAATCTGCCCGCGTCAGCGTACGCTGGTTCGAATCCAGCCCCTTCCACCATCCGCCGCCGGCAGGTTCCTCCCCGGCCCCGGCGGCATCGCGCGGCATCGCCGCGCCGGCCGGATCTTCGGCACAGAACTTCCCGCCCCCTTTCGCCGTTTACCCGGTCAGCAAACGGCAGGGGAGCGTCGAACATGCAGCAGCGCTGGCCGGAGAGGCTCTGGATCGTCCGTCACGGGGAAAGCGCCGGCAACGTGGCGCGCGACGCCGCGCACGCCTCCGGGCTGGGGCGCATCGACATCGCCGGGCGCGACGTCGACGTCCCGTTGAGCCGGCTGGGTGAGGAGCAGTCCGAGGCGCTGGGCCGCTGGTTCGCCGCCATGCCGCCCGACCGGCGGCCCGACGTGGTGCTCACCTCGCCCTACCGGCGCGCCCGGCACACCGCCGAGATCGTCCAGTCCTGCGGCGGGCTGCCGGTGGAGGTGGCCGACTTCGTGGTGGACGAGCGGCTGCGCGAGAAGGAGTTCGGCATCCTCGACCGGCTGACCAGCCTGGGCATCGAGCGGCACTTCCCCGAGCAGGCCGAGTTCCGCCGCCTCCTCGGCAAATTCTACCATCGGCCCCCCGCCGGGGAGAGCTGGTGCGACGTCATCCTGCGCCTGCGCAGCGCGCTGGACACCATCAGCCTGCACCACGGCGGCCAGCGCGTGCTGATCGTCAGCCACCAGGTGGTGGTTCTGTGCCTGCGCTACCTGCTGGAGACCCTGGACGAGGAGCAGATCCTGGCGATCGACCGCGCCGGCGACGTCGCCAACTGCGCCGTCACCGAATACGCCTTCAACCCCCGGCTGGGCAGCACCGGGCGGATGGAGCTGTGCCGCTACAACCATGTGGCGCCGCTGCGCCGGGCCGGAACCCCGGTCACCGCCAGCCCGGACGCCAACCTGGCCGCCCGATGACCGGCCCGGCGATGACCGGCCCGGCCATGACCGACGCGCTGCGGATCACGCCCGATCTGCTGCGCGGCATGCCGCTGCCGCACCCGGACGGCGACGCCGACAAGGAGGCGCGGGGCCGCGTCCTGGTCGTCGGCGGCAGCGTGGAGGTTCCCGGTGCGGCGCTGCTGGCCGGCACCGCGGCGCTGCGGGCGGGGGCGGGCAAGCTCCAGATCGCCACCGTCCGGAGCATCGCCCCCCATCTCGGCCTCATGGTGCCGGAAGCCCTGGTGGCCGGCCTGCCCGAAACCGCGGCGGGCGGCATCGCGCCGGTGGCGGCGGCGGAGCTGTGCCGGCGGGCCGGGCGGTGCGACGCCCTGCTGATCGGACCCGGCATGATGGACCGGCCGGCGGCCACCGCCCTGACCGCCGCGCTGGTGGCCGGGTTGGGCGACGGTGCGGCGGGGCCGGTGCTGGTCATCGACGCCGAGGCGCTGGTCGGGCTGGACGGGGTGCGCGAGGCGCTGCGCCGCCGCAACGGGCGCACCATCATCACGCCGCACGCCGGCGAGATGGCCGCCCTGCTGGGCATCGGGCGCGACCGAGTCGAGGCCGACCCGCTGGGGACGGCGCACCGGGTGGCGGAGGAGTTCCGCATGGTGGTGGCGCTGAAGGGGGCCTGCACCTGCATCGTCGCCCCCCAGGGCCGCGCCTGGCTCTACGAGGACGGCACCGTCGGCCTGGCCACCTCCGGTTCCGGCGACACGCTGGCCGGGGTGGTGGCGGGCCTGGCCGCCCGCGGCGCAGCCCCCGCGCAGGCGGCGGCCTGGGCGGTCCATCTGCACGGCGAGGCCGGCAACCGCCTGGCCGGCACCCGCGGCCCTCTGGGCTTCCTCGCCCGCGAGCTGCTGGCCGAGATACCGGCGGTCATGGCCGCGCTCGCCCGCGGAGGCGGGCCGCCCGGCGGATGATACGGACGACGCCCTTGGGCGCTGTCCGTTTCAGATGTGGTACTCGGGCTCGGGGAAGCTCTGGTCCATGGCCAGGGCGGGAACCGTGTCGCGGCACCAGCCGACGATCCGCGCCGGGATGCCGGCGACGGTGGCGCAGGGCGGGACGTCCTTCAGCACCACGCTGCCGGCGCCCACCTTGGCCCGGCTGCCGATCTCGATGTTGCCCAGAACCTTCGCCCCGGCCGACAGCAGCACGCCGTCGCGCACCTTGGGGTGGCGGTCTCCGTGCTCCTTGCCGGTGCCGCCCAGCGTGACCTCCTGGAGGATCGACACGTCGTTGCCGATCACCGCCGTCTCGCCGACCACGACGCCCGTCCCGTGGTCGATGAAGACGCCGCGCCCGACCGGGACCGCGGGGTGGATGTCCACCGCGAACACCTCCGAAACCCGGCTTTGCAGGAAGTGGGCGAGGTCGTGCCGCCCGTGCCGCCACAGCCAGTGGCCGACGCGGTGCCATTCCAGGGCGTGGAAGCCCTTGTAGTAGAGGAAGGGCGTCAGGCAGCTGTCGGCGGCCGGGTCGCGTGTCCAGATGGCGCGCAGGTCGGAGCAGGCTTCCTCCACGATCGCCGGTTCCTCGGCCACCGCCGCGAGGACGAGGTCGGCGAGCTGTTCGGACGGGATGGTCCAGTCGCCCAGCTTGCGGGCCAGCAGACCGCCGAGCGCGGAGGCGAAATCCTCATGGGACAGCACCGCGACGTCGATGAACCGGCTCAGCCAGGGCTCCTTGAGGGCGACGCCTTCGGCATCGGCCCGCAGCCTCGCCCACAGGTCGGCCACGACGACCGTGCCGTCCGATCCCTGGGACGCCTCATGAACCGCCTGAAGCGGAGTCGCGCTGTCTTCGATCTTGGAGACGATGAGAGTCATGACCTGATCTATCCGTCCTGTGTGACCGGCCGGTCCGGTGCCGCCGGCGCGCCGACCCGCGAGGCGGAAAACCTTACCGCTTCGGCGCGCCGGGCACCACCGTCCCTTGAGCATCCGGATGGAGCTTGGCGCTCGCCGGGGCGTCGGCAATGGCCGCGCCGTCCGGCGGGATGGCGGCGCCGTCCGGCGGGGGCGCGCCCGCCCCGCCGGGGCGCCGGGACCAGGCGATCAGGCCGGCCCCGACCAGCCCGACCCCCGTCCAGAAGACGGTGGAGGCGTGGCGGGACACGGCGAACAGCGGGTCGCCGCACAGCGGGTAGGCGCACAGCCCGGCGGCCGAGACCAGGCAGGGGGCGGCGTCGCGCAGGGTGAACCCCAGCTCCGGCCCGGTCATCACCCGGTACAGATGCCCCCACAGGCCGACCGAGACGGCCAGCGCGGCACCGCCGGCGGCGGTCAGCGCGCGGCCTACCACCGCACCAGATCCCTCTGCCAGGCCAGCAGCCGGTCGCGGACCGTGAACAGGAGCGTCACCATGCCCGAGCACAGCGCCACCATGACGAGCAGGGCCGCATACATGTTGGCGTAGGCGGCCCAGCCCTGGGCCCATTGCAGATACCAGCCGAGCCCCGCCTTCACCCCCAGCATCTCGGCCACCATCAGAACGACGAAGGCGTAGGACAGCCCCATGAAGGCGCCGACGAAGACGTGGGGCATGGCGGCCGGAATCGCCACCTTCAGCACCAGGAAGCGGTTGCCGGCGCCGAGCGTGCGGGCGATGTCGTAATAGGCCCCGCTGACCGAGGCCACCCCCGACCAGGTCAGGACGGCGACCGGCACCCCGGAGGCCAGCGCGATCAGGAAGACGCTGGCGGTGAAGGTGGTGGGGAAGACGAACAGCGCGATGGGCAGCCAGGCGGTCGCCGGCACCGGCCCGACCAGCCGCAGCAGGGGGTGGATCCAGTAGGCGGCAAGCCGCGACCAGCCGATGGCGACGCCGACCGCGAATCCGGCCGTCATGCCGATCCCGATTCCCGACAGCAGCAGCACCGCGGAATGCAGCACGCAGTCGAGCAGCTGCCCGCCGTCCTCGATGTAGGCGTCGAGCAGCGCCTGCGGCGGCGCGAAGAAGGGGCGGGGCAGCCACCCCAGCTTGGCCACCGCCGCCTCCCACAGCGTGAACAGGACGGACAGGGCCAGCAGCCACGGCCCGGCCCGGTGCAGGCGCGGGACCGTCCGCCGGACCCGTCCCCCGGCCAGCGCCGCCCCCAGCAGCGCGCAGGCCAGCGCGGCCTCGGCCCCGCCCAGCCACGCCGTGCTGGCC
>JAEZHQ010000542.1 GCA_023416455.1 Pseudomonadota bacterium
GTGCCGCGCGAGCGTCTGGCCGGGCTGCTGTGGGACGAGCGCGGCGAGCGGCAGGCCCGCCACAGCCTGCGCCAGTGCCTGATGGAATTGCGCCGTCTCGGCGAGGAGGCCGGGGGCGACCTCGTCCTGGCCGGGCGGGACCGGGTGGTCCTGGCCCTGCCGCCCGACCGGGTGGACGGGCTGGCGGTCGAGCGGCTGGCCGCGGAGGGGACGGCCGAGTCCCTGCGCGCCGCCGCCGGCCTGTGCGGGGGCGTCCTCCTTCCGGAGGCGGAGATCGGCGCCGGGTCCTTCGACCTGTGGCTGGCCGGCGAGCGCGCCCGCTTCGCCCGGCTGTCGGCCGGGGTCTTCGCGCGGCTGGCGGCGCGGTGCGAGGCCGCGGGCGACTGGGAGGGACTGGCCTCGGCCGCCGAGGGCTGGCTCGCCCTCGACCCGGCCTGCGAGGAGGCCCACCGTTGCCTGATGCGCGTCCAGGCCCGGGCCGGGCGCCGTTCGGACGCGGTCCGCCAGTACCGGGCCTGCGTCGATGCGGTGCGCCGCGCCCTCGACGCCGAGCCGGAGGAGGCGACCGTCGATCTGCTGCGCAGCCTCCGCAGCCGCCGGCCGGCGGCGGCGCCGGCGCCGCCGGCCGCCTCCGCCCTCACCCACGCCCTTACCCCCGCGCAGGAGGCCGCGTCCGTCGACGGGTCGGCGGTGCCCGGCGCCGGCGGCCGGCCGTCCCTGGCCGTCCTTCCCTTCGTCATGGCGGACGGACCGGCCGCGGGCGGCGGCTTCGCCGACGCGCTGGCTCACGACATCCAGGCGCGGCTGTCGCGGCTGCGGTCGCTGTTCGTCATCGCCCACGGCTCGTCCGTCCGCTTCCGCGGCGCCTGGCTCGACCCGCGCACGGTCGGGCGCGCCCTCGGCGTGCGCTATCTGGTCGCCGGCGTGATCCGCCTCCACGGCGGGCGGCTGCGGCTGACGGTGGATCTGATCGAGGCCGGAAGCGGCGCCGTGCTGTGGAGCGACGTGCTCCAGAGCCGGCTCGACGACCTGTTCGCGGTCCAGGACGAGCTGACCGCCCGCGTCGTCTCCACCCTGGAGAGCGAGGTGGAGGGGGCGGAGACCCGGCGGGCGCTGGCCTGCCCGCCCGCCTCGCTGGACGCCTGGGGCGCCTACCACCGCGGCCTGTGGCACATGTTCCGCTTCACCCGCGCCGACAACGAGGCGGCGCGCGCCTTCTTCGGGCAGGCGCTGCGGCTCGACCCGCTGTGCGCCCGCGCGCTTGCCGGCCTGTCCTTCACCCATTTCCAGGACGCCTTCCTGCACCGCACCGGCGACCGCCGCGGCGAGAGCGAGCGCGCCTACCGCTTCGCCGGGCAGAGCGTCGCGCTGGACGAGCGCGACCCGACCGCCCACTGGGTGCTGGGGCGGGCGCTGTGGCTGCTGGAGCGGCAGGACGACGCGGTCGAGGAGCTGGCCCGTGCGGTGGAACTCAACCCGAACTTCGCGCTCGGCCATTATTCCATCGCCTTCGTCCAGGCCCAGGGCGGCGACGCCCGCGCCGCGGTCCGCGCCGCCGACCTGGCGCAACGGCTGAGCCCCTTCGACCCGCTGCTGTTCGGCATGATGGGGGTGCGGGCGCTGGCCTGCCTGAACCTGGGGGACTACGCGCAGGCCGCGCTGTGGGGCGAGCGGGCGGCGCACCGGCCCAACGCCCACGTCCACATCCACGCCATCGCCGCCTTCTGCGACGCGCTCGCCGGCCGGCAGGAGGAGGCGCGGGCCTACGCCCGCCGCATCCGCGACGCCGCCCCGGCCTACCGCTGCGGCGACTTCCTCGCCGCCTTCCGCACGCTGCGGCCCGCGGTGGCCGGCCTCGTCCGCGGCGTCGGGCCCGGCATCGGCATTCCACTGTGATCCGGCCGCCTTGCTCCGGACTTGCGGGGGCCGGACTTGCGGGGGCCGGCCCGGAAAAGCCGAAGGGCCGCTCCCTGGCGGGGCGGCCCTTCGCGGCTCGGCATTCTCATGGTCTTGAAGGGGGGTGGCGCGCCCGAAGAGATTCGAACTCCTGACCCTCAGATTCGTAGTCTGATGCTCTATCCAGCTGAGCTACGGGCGCTTTCCCCTCGCCCTGGGCGGCGGACCGTCCGGGGCAGGGCCGCGTTGTAGTGCGGGCGCGGCCGAAACGCAACAGGAATTTTCGTGGACGTGCCGTTGCCGCCTTGCCCCCTTCAGAATCGCGCCCGTCCCCCCTAATCTGCCCGGAGGCGGTAGGCCGGACACAAGGCAGAGGGAAGGGCATGGCCGGAGGTCATCGGGGGATCGGGGCGACGGGGGCGACGGGGGCGGCGATGCTGGCGGCATCCCTGCTGGCCGGCGCGGGTGCGGCGGGCGCCGCCGAGGTTCGCCTGAAGGCGGCCATCGGCAACGAGATCGTCCAGCTGGTCGAGGCCGGGCCGGCGGTCTTCCAGGTGGTCGTCAACGACCAGGTGGTCTTCGAGGACCGCGAGGGCCATGCGGTGGCCTTCGTGAACGCCTACAACCTCCAGGGCCGCTGGCTGGTGCTGCTCCGGCAGAGCACGGACGGCGGCGGCTGCGCCGCCCGCTACCGCGTGCTGGACCTGTCGGGGCCGAAGCCGGGGGTCTCCGCGCCCTTCGGGACCTGCCGCGACGCGGCGGAGATCGCCGCCGCCGGCGGCGTCCTGACCGTGTCCATGCCGGCCGCCGAGGGCGCCGGCACCGCCGCCTGGACCTACAGCGACGGCCGCCTCGCCCGCGCCCGCTGACGCCCGGGGGGCCGAGTTGGTGCGGCGCCTGTTGTTCCTGCGAACGCCCCTCACGGAGCGGACCAGCCGCCGGAACGGAGGACGCCCAATGCCCGAATCGCGCGCCCCTGCCGGCCGGACGCTGGCGGCGCTCGGCCTCGCCCTGCTGCTGGCCGCCGGCTGCGAGACCTACGATCCCGGCAACCCCCTGGTCGGGCGCTGGGTCCTGACCGCGCCCATCGGCCCCGGCATGGCGCTCGGCACCTACGAGTTCCGCCGGTCCAGCATGCGGGGGCTGGGGATCGACCAGCCGGTTGCCTATTCCGTCTCGGGCAACACGGTCACCGTCATCCCCGAAAGCTTCGGCCCGACGCTGGAGATCGAGATGATCGACGCCGGCACCGCCCGCCTGCGCGACCCCGTCCTCGGCCAGTGGATGACCCTGCGCCGCCTGCGCTCCTGATG
The DNA here is from genome assembly GCA_023416455.1 of Pseudomonadota bacterium. Taxonomy (GTDB): domain Bacteria; phylum Pseudomonadota; class Alphaproteobacteria; order Azospirillales; family Azospirillaceae; genus Azospirillum. The sequence goes on from JAEZHQ010000542.1 coordinate 3,210, forward strand.
CGGGAGCGGGGCGGCTCTTGCGGACGGGCCGCGCGGATGGCTCTTGCGGATGGGTCTTGCGGATGGGCATGGTGTCGCTCTATACCCACCGCCCCGTTCACGCCCCGTTCCCCTCCAGCCGCCTCCGGTCATGTCGCTGTTCGACTCCCTCCCGCTCGGGGCCGCGCCCGGAAGCGCCGTCGTCCCCTTCTCGCAGGAGGATCTGACGCGCGTCTTCGACGCCCGGACGGTGCAGCGCGGGCGCACGCTGGTGCTGGCCGGCGCCGTGACGCTGGAGGATGCCGAGGGCCGGATCGAAGCGCGGGTCAGCGACCTCGGGCGCCAGCTCTCGGTCACCGTCACGCCGGTGCGGGGCAGCCGCCGCGTCGGGTTCGACCGCCGCTGCACCTGCGGCCGCCCGGCTTGCGCGCACATGGCCGCCGCCGCCATGCAGGCGCTCGACACCCGTCCGGAGTGGCGCCGGACCTCCCTGTTCGACTGGCCGGCCACCAACCCGGCAACCGCCCCCGCCGCCGCCCCCGTCGATAGACCGCCGGCCCCGGTTCCTCTTCCACCACCTCCTCCCCCTCCTCCTCCGGCCCCGGTGCTGCGCGTGCGCTGGACGCTGGAGCCGGGGCGCGACGAAGTGGCGCTCTACGTCTCCGCCGCCATCTGCGCGGAGGGCGAGAGCGCGACCTCGCCGGCCAGCCCGCGCGACGTGCTGGCCCGGGCCCACCGCGACCTGGAGGGCGACACCGACCGCGCCATCGCCCGTCTGCTCGGCGGCGGCGGGGCGGTGCGCACCCCGGTGGCCAAGGGCCGCGGCGACGTGGTGGAGCGCCTGTTGCGCCGCCTCCTGGGCAGCGGCCGGCTGCGCTGGCG
>JAEZHQ010000584.1 GCA_023416455.1 Pseudomonadota bacterium
GTACTGCGTCCTAAGACGTGGGAGAGTAGGTCGCCGCCAGGTCGCCACGGCGCATGTTCCCCCGCCAGGCCAACACGGCCGGCAAACCCGAACGGACACCGACACACCGCTTGCACGCTTCCCCACCCCTTCCCGGCCGGGCCGGCGATCCTGTTGCGATCGCCGGCCCGGTCCGCTTGCGGGCGTGACGCGGACGCCGGCTCCCGGGTCACGCCCTGCGGATGCGGACGCGGTTGTCGTGGAAGGCGGCGCCGCCGAAGGGGGCGACCGGGTCGGCACCGGTCAGGCTGTTGATTCCGCGCCCGCCCTCGTGGGCGTGGTTCGGCCAGACGGACTCCGCGACGACCACGCCGCGGCGCAGGCCGTCGAAGAGCCGGGCGTGCAGGATCACCGACCCGCGCCCGTTCGCCACCTCCACACGGTCGCCCTCGGCGACGCCCAGGGCCGCCGCATCGTCGGGATGCACGAGCAGGGTCGGCCGCCGCTCCCGGGCCTGCGAGCCGGGCGTCTCGGTGAAGCTGGTGTTGAGGAAGTGGCGGGCGGGGGCGGTGACCAGACGGAAGGGATGGGTCTCGTCCGCCTCCTCGATCACCGCCCAATGGTCGGGGAAGGCCGGCATCGCGGCCACCGGCCCGAAGGTCGAGGGGGCGGGGTAGGGCACCGCCGGCCAGTCCGGCCGGAAGCGGAAGCGGCCGTCCGGCCAGGCGAAGCCGCCGCTGTAGTGGGCGGTTTCGAAATCCGGCTGGACGTCCAGGAAGCGCGCCGCCTCCAGCGCCTCCAGCGTGCCCCAGCCCGACCGCCGCAGTGTTTCGTCGATCAGGTCCCGCGCGCTCATGGCGAAGCCGGGATGCCGATCGGCGACGCCCAGCCGCCGGGCCAGCTCGCCGATCACCGCATGGTTGGAGCGGCAGGCGCCGGGCGGGTCGATCAGCGCCGGCCCGAACAGGATGTGCTGGTTGCCGCCGGCCTGGTAGAGGTCGTCGTGCTCCAGGAACATGGTCGCGGGAAGCACGATGTCGGCCATCCGCGCCGTCTCGGTCAGGAACTGCTCGTGCACGCAGACGAACAGGTCGTCGCGGGCGAAGCCCCGGCGCACGCGCGTCTGGTCGGGGGCCACCGTGACCGGGTTGGTGTTCTGGATCAGCAGCGCCGTCACCGGCGGCCCGCCGGCCAGCGCGTCGGCGTCGCCCTCCAGGATGGGACCGATGCGCGACTGGTCGAGCATGCGCACCGTCGGATCGCGCAGCGCGTGCCCCTCGATCAGGGACTTGTCCCAGTGGAAGATCGCGCCGTTGCTGTGGAAGGCGCCGCCGCCCTCGACCTGCCAGGCCCCGGTGACGGCGGGGATGCAGGAGGCCGCGTGCATGTTCACCGCCCCGTTGCGCTGGCGCGCGAAGCCGTAGCCCAGCCGGAAGAAGGTCCGTTTGGTCCGCCCGACCAGCCGGGCGAAATCCTCGATCTCCGCCGCCGGCAGGCCGGTGATCGCCTCGGCCCATTCCGGGTTGCGGTCCCGCAGATGCGCCTCCAGCCCGTCGGCGTCGTCGGTGTGGCTGGCCAGATAGGCGCGGTCGGCCAAGCGATCGCGGAACAGCACATGCATCACCGCGCAGGCGAGCGCCCCGTCGGTTCCCGGCCGGATCAGCAGCGGGATGTCGGCCTGTTCCATGGTCGGGGTGCGATAGACGTCGACCACGGCGATCTTCGCCCCGCGCTCCTTGCGGGCGCGCACGGCGTGGGTCATCACGTTGACCTGCGTCGACACGGGGTTGGTGCCCCAGATCACCACGAGGTCGGACCGGGCCATCTCCCGCGGGTCCGGCCCGGCCAGCCGGCCGGTGCCGGCGATGAAGCCCGCCCAGGCCGGGTTGGTGCAGATGGTCGAGAAGAAGCCGGAATAGCGCTTGGCGTGGCGCAGCCGGTGGATGCCGTCGCGCTGCACCAGCCCCATGGTGCCGGCGTAGTAATAGGGCCACACCGCCTCCGGCCCGAAGCGCCGCTCCGCCTCCAGGAAGCGTTCCGCCACCTGATCCAGCGCGTCGTCCCAGGACACCGGCGCGAACTGCCCGGATCCCTTCGGCCCGGTGCGGCGCAGCGGCTGGGTCAGCCGGTCGGGGTGGTGGATGCGTTCGGCGTAGCGCGCCACCTTGGCGCAGATCACGCCGGCGGTGTAGCTGTTGTCCGCGGCCCCGCGCACACGCCCGATGCGGGACCGGTCGATGACCTCGACCTCCAGCGCGCAGGTGGACGGGCAGTCGTGCGGGCAGGCCGAAGCGTGGATGCGGGGCGTGGGCATGTCGGTTCTCGGACGCCGGGCCGGGCGGGCGCCGCGGCCACCATGGTGGCCACCATAATCCGTTGCCGCGGCGGGCGCACAGCCAAAGTTGCCGCTCCGCCGGGGCGCCCTCCGGCGGTATGGTCCCCATGGCGGGGGCCGCCGGAGCGGCCCGGGAAGCCGCAGCAGGAAAGGGATGCCAGAGCGATGGACCGGATGGGGATACTGGAGCGCCGCCGGATCGAGGCCGAGATCCTGAAGCCCGTCTACGAGGAGCTGGTCGCCCGGCTGGGCGAGACGGCGGCCCGCGACATACTGGGCGAGGCCATCCGCAAGGCCGCGGTCGCTGCCGGCCGGGAGTTCGCCCGCAGCGAGCCCGCCGGCACCAGCCTGCGCAGCTTCGCCGACCTGCTGCCGCTCTGGCAGAAGGACGACGCGCTGGTGGTCGCGGTGAAGCGGCGCGACGATACCCATTTCGACTATGACGTGACGCGCTGCCGCTACGCCGAGCTGTACCGCTCCATGGGGCTCGGCGCCATCGGGCACCTGCTGTCCTGCAACCGCGACGGCGCCTTCTGCACGGGCTACGACGACCGCATCCGGCTGGAGCGCACCCAGACCATCATGGAGGGCGCCTCGCATTGCGACTTCCGCTACCGCCTTCCCGCCGACGGCACCGATCCGGCGGCCGGCGGGTGACGCCGGGGCCTTCGGCGGCATCCGTCGGACGCCTTCGATATCATACCGGCGGCGCATGAACACTGAGCGCCGCCGGTAAAACCTGACAGATCAATGCGATAGCATTGATCGAGAAGGTGATATCACCCCCAGGCCGTGGCGTCCCGCACCACCACGGCGAAGCGGTCGGCCAGCGCCGCCAGGGCGGCGCGGTGGACCGTGCCGGCCGCCACCGTGCCGCCCAGCGGGTCGGGCAGGTCGCGGGTGGCGGCGGCGGCGGCCACCACCGTCGTGCGCCAGCCGAGATCGAGCGCGGCGCGCACCGTGCTGCTGACGCACAGGTGCGTCTGGAAGCCGGCGACGATCAGCTCCGACCGGCCGGTGGCGCGAAGGCGGGCGTCCAGGTCGGTGCCGGCGAAGGCGTTGGGCAGGCGCTTGGCGACCACCGCTTCGCCGTCCAGCGGGTGCAGCGGCGCCACGATGGCCGACAGCGGCCCGTCCGGATCGAACAGCCCGCCGCCCGGCCGGCCGTGATGGACGACATGGACCACGGGCAGGCCGGCCTTGCGCGCCAGCTCCAGCAGCCGGGCGGCCTCCGCCACCGCCGCCTCCACCCCGGCCAGGACCAGCCCGCCGTCGGTGTATTCGCGCTGGGCGTCGATCAGCAGGAGGGCGGAGCGGTCGAGGGGGCTTGGGGTCGCCGGCGCGCCGGCCAGCGCCAGCAGGGAACGGGGGGCGGCGGGTTCGCTCATGGGGGGCTCCGATCGTGGGAAGGGCGATGGTCGCGGTCTACCCCGTTCAAATCCGGTCGGCCATCTGCTAGCTTTGCGCAATGCCTGTTCAAAAATGGACGGCGGGCCTCGACTGGGACGACCTGCGGGTCTTTCTCGAACTGGCCCGGAGCGGCAGCCTGTCGGCGGCGGCGCGGGCGCTGCGGATCGGCCACGCCACCGTGGGCCGGCGTGTCGCCGCCCTGGAGGCCGCCCTCGGCCGCAGCCTGGTGACGCGCCGCGCCGGGGGCTACGCCCTCACGCCCGAGGGTGAGGCGGTGCGCGCGCTCGCCGAGGCCATGGACGAGCGGGCCATGGCCATCCTGCGCCGGAGCGGGCGGGAAGCGGGACTGGCCGGCCGCCTGCGGCTGACCGCCACCCCGGCGCTGGCCGAGCGCTTCCTGGTGCCCCGGCTGGGGCCGCTGCGGGTCCGCCATCCGGGGCTTGAGCTGGAGGTGGTTACCGACAACCGCACCCTCAGCCTCGACCGCCGGGAGGCGGACCTGGCGGTCCGGCTGGCCCGCCCGCGGACGGGCGACCTTGTGGCCCGCCGCCTTGCCACCGTGGCCTTCGGCCTGTTCGCCCGGCCGGGCGCGCCCGACGCGCTGATCGCCTACGACGAGGCCATGGCCGACCTGCCCGAGGCCGTCTGGCTCGCCCGCCACGGCGCCGGGCGGCGCGTCGCCTTCCGCTCCAACAGCGCGCAGGCACAGCTCGCGGCGGCCAAGGCCGGGTTCGGCGTCGCGCTCCTGCCCTGCTGGCTGGCGGCGGAGGAGCCGGACTTGAGTCCCGTCCGGGCGCTCGGCCCGGCCATCGCGCCGTTCCCGGAGGCGCCGCCGCCGCGCGAGGCGTGGCTGGTCCTGCACCGCGACCTCAAGGACGCGCCCCGCGTCCGCGCCGTGGCGGAGCACATCGCCGCCCTGTTCGCGGCCGAACGGGCGCTTCTGTCGGGGGTGTGACCCGCGAGTTTAACAAAAACATCACGGTATTCAAATGGCAATCGATATGCATTGACTGGTCAATACGGGAGGATGCACTCTGCCGCTTCGATGAATTGGCGCGCCCTCCCCGCCCTTTGCGTGGAAACGGCGGGGAGGGCGCGCATCGGGCCGGGGAGGCGGGGGCATGCCGGAGAAGGGGTATCGGACAGCGCTGGTCACCGGGGCGTCGTCGGGAATAGGCGCGGCGGTCGCGCTCACCCTGGCGGAAGGCGGGTTGCTCGTGCACGCCGTGGCCCGGCGCGCCGACCGGCTGGACGCCCTGGCCGCGCAGGGGACCATCCTGCCGCACAGCCTGGACCTGACCGACGACGCCGCGCGCGACGCGCTGTTCGCAACGCTGGAGCCGGACGTCGTGGTGCTGAACGCGGCGGTCGCGAGGGCCGGCGCGCTGCACGAGCTGGACGCCGCCGACATCGACCGCCAGCTCGACCTGAACGTCGGTTCGGTCCTGAAGAGCCTGCGCGTCCTGCTGCCGGGCCTGATCGCGCGCAACCGCGGCCACATCGTCCTCATCGGCTCCGTTGCCGGCGTCTACCCGCTGGCCCAGGCCGCGACCTACGCGGCGACCAAGGCGGCCATCCACAGCGCCGCGCTGACCCTGCGCGCCGAACTGGCGGCGACCCGCATCCGCGTGACCGAGGTGATCCCCGGCCGGGTGCGCACCGAGATCCACGCCGTCGCCCTGGGCGATCCGGAGGCCGCGCGGCGGCGCCTGCTCGACGGCTTCGAGACGCTGGAGGCGCAGGACGTCGCCGACGCCGTCGGCTACGCGATCGCGGCGCCGGCCCGCGTCAACGTCGGCGTGATCGAGATCTCGCCCACCCACCAGGCCTACGGCGGCATCGTCTTCGTCCCCTCGGACGCCGCCGCCGCCGGTGCCGGCCCGCCGCCGTGACGGCGCGGCCGGCCGCAGGATACGGGGGGAGGTTACCGTAGCAGGGCGGAAGCGACCCTCCGGCTACTTCCGGAACGGCCCCCGGCTGCGGTTCAATCCGGCTGTCGCCCGCCCTCCGGAGGTTCCCCGCGATGACCGCCAACGCACGCCTGGACGGGTCGGCGCGCGGGCTGGCGGCGGCTGTCCTGCTGCTGGGGGCGGCCGGCTGCTCGGTCATCCCGGCCTCCCTCCCGGGCTCCGGCCCGGCGCTTGAGCGTTACCGGGAGGCCGTCGGGGCGATGCGGACGGGCGGCCGTCCGCCGGCCCCGTCGGACCCCGGCCCCCGCCTCGTCGCGGAGGTGCTGCAACGCATCCTGATGTCCCACGTGGCGCCGCCCGACCCGCAGCGGCTGGTGGACAGGGCGATCGAGGGGCTGCGGGCGACCGGCCGGGACACGCCCGGCGCCGGCGACCGCGCGCTGACGCTGGGTGCGATCGGGGCGATGCTGGCGTCGCTCGACCCCTACTCCGCCTTCCTCGACGCCGAGCACCTCCGCGACATGCGCGCGCTGATGCACGGCGAGCGTCCCGGTTTCGGCATCGGGGAGGTGACCGACCGCCGGGCCGGCCCGCGGCGCGTGGTCGCCTCGGGGGACGGGATGCCCGCGGCGCAGGCCACGGTGCGCTTCCGGTCCGTCATGTCCTGGCTGGACGGCGGCGTCGCCTACACCCGAATCGCGCATTTCGACGAGCAAACCGCCCGCCTCCTGCGCGAGGCGCTGGAGAGTCTGCGGCGCCAGGGCGGCGACGCGCTGGCGGGGCTGGTGCTCGACCTCCGGGACAACCCCGGCGGCCTGTTCGAACAGGGGATCATGGTCGCCGGCGCCTTCCTCGGGCCGGTGGAGATCGTGTCCACGCGGGGCCGCGCTCACGGCGAGCAGCATCTCCACGGGGACGCGGGCGGCGACCGGACGGACGGCCTGCCGATGGTGGTGCTGATCGACGGCGGCACCTCCTCGGCGGCGGAGGTCGTCGCGGGCGCCTTGCAGGACCACCGCCGGGCGCTGCTGTTCGGTGCGCGCAGCTACGGCAAGGGCACCGTGCAGACCATCTTCCCGCTGCCCGGCGGGGAAGGGCTGCGCCTGACCACCGCGCACTCCTTCCGGCCGTCGGGCGCGTCGATGGAATGTTTCGGAATCACCCCGGACCTGGAAATCATGCCGCCCGGCCGCCTCCTCCCGCCGGCGCTCCGGCCTGCGGACCGGAAGACGGAGCGCGGCCCCAGGGCCTGCGATCCCGGCGGTGCGGCGCCGCCGCCGCCGCCGCGCCGCCGGACGCTGGCGGAGCTTTGCCCCGAGCATGCCGGGGCGCTGCCGTGGCCGGGGGTGGACGGGCCGCTCGAATGCGCCTTCGCCGCACTCCGTGGACGCCGCGTCGGGGCCGGCGCGGCCGCTCCTGCGCTCATGGGAAAGGATCCTTCCGTGCCCCCGGAAGGCTGACGCCTTCATGCTCCAGCAGCCAGCGCTTGCGATCCAGGCCGCCGGCGTAGCCGGTGAGGGAGCCGCCGGACCCGACGATCCTGTGGCAGGGCACGACGATCGCCACGGGATTGAGCGCGTTGGCCCGCCCCACGGCGCGGCAGGCCGCGGGACCGTCCAGGCGGGCGGCGAGGCCGCCATAGGTGACGGTGGTCCCGGCCGGGATGGCCCGCAGCGCCGCCCAGACACGGCGCTGGAACGGCGTGCCGCCGGTTTCGACCGGCACGTCGTCGATGGCGCGGTGGTCCCCGGCGAGATAGGCCCGGATGCGGCTGCTGACCCCGGCCGGGTCCGCGCGATCGATCAGCCGGACGTCGCGGTGGCGCGCCCGCAGCAGGGACATCATGCGACGCTCGTAGCCGGCATAGTCGACGGCGCACAGGCTCCGGCCGTCGGAAACGACCAGGATCGTTCCGATGTCGGAGTCGATGCGGTCGATCAGCAGTTCCCCGTCCATTCTCACCCGGGTCCATTCTCATCCGGGTTCAATTTCACCCGGGTCCATTCTCTTCCGGTCAGGACGCCACGTCCATCGCCCAGAGCCGGACCGCCGCATAGGCGCGCCACGGCCGCCATGCCTCCGCGGCCCGGACGAGCCGCGCCGGCACCGGGCGGCCCTGGTCCGTGGCCATCGCCCGCACGGCAATGGACCGGGCCGCCCCGCGCGCCAGGAACCCGCCCCATGGGCGCCTGTTGGTTCTCCCTTGACCGCATCCACTCCACAGCCGGGGTGCCGGCCGGGTTGCCGGGCACCGCACAAGAGGCCGAGGCCATCATGACGTGTCCGATATTGCCGCCGATCCGTGGCGCCGCCTGCGCGGCCGTCGCCGTGGCGATCCTGTGTGCGTCCGCCGCCGCGCAGGATCTCACGGCCGTCGATGACGGGGGAGGGCTGCTCTCGCTCTGCCTGGCGACGCGCCCGCCGGCGACGCCCTGGGCCGTGTGGTGGAACTGGAGCTTCGCGCCGGTCGTCGTCGTTCCGCTGATCCTTCTGCCGGGTCTGGTTTGGGTGCCGGGGAGCCGCGGGCACCGCGGCGGCGCCTCCCGGATCAAGGGGGCCTGCTTTGCCGGAGGGTGGGCGTTGCTGGCGATCGCCCTGGTTTCACCCCTCTGCCGCATGGCGGCGACGCTGGCCTGGGCGCACATGGTCCAGCACGTGATCCTGGTCGCGCTCGCACCGGCGCTGCTGGTGCTCGGTGCGCCGCGCGTCCGCCCGCTGCGGGGGTGGGGAAGGCGGGCGGCCGGCCGGCCGGCAGCGGCCGGCATCCTCTATGCCGCGGCGATCTGGATCTCGCACCTGCCGGCGGTCTATCAGGCGGCGCTCGGGAACGCGACGGTTCATGTGGCCGTGGTCTGCGGGCTGCTGGCCGTGAGCCTGTTCTTCTGGCGCGCGGCGCTTGACCCGCTCGTCGATCCGGGGGCCGCGTCCGGCGGGGCGGCGTCCGTGGCGCTGCTGTCGGCGATGATCCAGACCGGCGGCCTCGGTGCCCTGCTCGCCTTCTCGCCGACCGCCTGGTATCCGGTCTTTGCCGGACGGGCCGAAGCGTGGGGGCTGACGCCCCTTGAGGACCAGCAGTTGGCCGGACTCATCATGTGGGTGCCGATGGGGGCGATCTATCTTGGCGCGGCGCTGGCGGTGACCACGGCGCTCGTCTTCCGCCGCCGCCCGCCGCCGCCTTTGCTTCCGTGGCGATAAGGCGGGCGCCCGGCCTGAACCCCCATCGGCGGGGGCATCAGAACCAGCTCTTTGGGGCCGGCTGGATCGACACGGCGAGCGCCTGGCTGATGACGGCGGTGATGGTGTCGCCGACCTTGAGCTGGGGAAGCTTGGCTTGGCGCGCGGGATCGTTCACGACGACGGTGACGACCTCCCCCCCTTGCGGGTTGACGACCTCGACGGTGTGCGCCTGGAGGTCGATGCCGACCACCAGCCCGTTGATCCGCGTCGTCTGGATGGCGATGCCGCCCGGCCCCTGGGCCGGGCGTGCGACGAGCTGCTGCATCTCGTCCTCGCCCACGGATTCGCCCGGCTGGGCGACCGCGAAGGCCACCGACTGGTAATACTGTGCGTCGACCGTGTCGCCCGCCTTCAGCGTTTCGAGGCGGACGTCGGGTCCGGCGGTCAGCGTCACCGTGTTGCCCCCCCGCCCGACCAGGGTCACCTGCCGTTTGGCCGGGTCGATCGACTTGATCTTGGCGTGGATGGTGATGGCGGTGTTCTCCGGGATGGTGACGACCGGTGCGAGCCTGCTCTGGCTCCCCGTCTGGGCCGCCGCCGGGTGGGGGAGCGCCGCCGCCATCAGGCACGCGCCACCGAGGACGAGCGCCGCCGCGCCTACGACCGCCGGAAAGGGTGCGCAAGACTTCATGCTGTCCTCCTGTGTGCGCCCGGTTGGCCCGCTCGGCCGGGGCGGCTGCTGTGGTGTGCGGACGTGCTGTCCGGAGCGATGGTCCCGGCCCTTCACGACGTCCGGCCCGGGGCCTTTCATTACGCCGCCCCGTGGTCACGGTCACCGCGTCAACCGTAACCTGTTACGGTATCGCGAGGCTGCGGCCGGCGCCGGGCGGGGGGGCTGTTCCTCCGCCGGGTCCTCTCAATAGCCCGGCGGCGGCGGGACGGCGACGTAGGAGACGGCGCCGTTCACGTAGGTGCGGTTGTACCAGTTGCCGCCGCAGCCGTAGTAGCTGACGCTGCCGGCCGACACCACCGTCGGTGAGCAGGGAAGCACCGTCACGTAGGTCGGCGACGCGGTCGCCGCCCCCGCGATGTAGCCGGCGGTCGCCCCGACGGCGGCCCCCGCCAGGGCCCAACCCCAGTCGTCGTCGTCGTCGTCGTAGCCATGATGGTCCCAGTCGCCGGCGACGTTCTGCGCCGCGTTGGCGCGGGCTTCCGTACGTTCGGTCTGGCCCTGCTGGCGGGACTCCGTGCGCTCCGTCTGTCCCTGCTGCCGTTCGGATTGCCGCTCGGTGCGCTCCTGGGCGCGGGTCTGCTGGGTCTCGTTCCGCTGGGCCGAGCGCTCCGTGGCTCCGGCCTGCTGGGAGGCGCCTTGCGCCGCCGCCGTCCGCTGGGCCGAGCGTTCCGTGGCCCCGGCCTGCCGGGATGTGGTCTGCGCCGCCGCCGTGCGCTGGCCCGAGCGCTCGGCCGCTCCGGCCTGCCGGGCGCCGGTTCCGGCCGCGCCGGCGCCGGCGGGTCTTTGCGC
>JAEZHQ010000076.1 GCA_023416455.1 Pseudomonadota bacterium
GCTCCCCGCCGGGGAACCGGTCGCGCAACGCAGCCCTTAAGGCCGCCGCCTGCGCATCCCTTCTCACAACACGGTATCCACTTGTCCAAGAAACCGCGGGTCCGCCCGCTCGAACCGTAGGACCCCGCGCCTGCCCCCTGTTCGGGAGCGGACCGCCGGGTCCGGAATGTCGGTTGAGCCTGTCTGGCTTTCCTGCTGCGTCCGACCCGCCGGCGCCCTTGTCGGCGGCCGTCGCGTCGGGAGGCGGTATATAGGCCGATCGGCGCCATCGCGCAACAGCTTTTTTCGGTACCGCCGAATTTTCACGAAGGCCGGCGGCGCGCGGCTACCGGCCCAGCAGAACGATGGCGGCGCCCCCGAACAACCGCCGCAGATTCTCGAACAGGGTGGCCATCTGGAAGGTCACCAGGAATCCCAGGGAGTAGACGAGGCCCGGCCGCTCGCTTTGCAAGTTGCCGAACCAGGAGCGGAGGGAGGCCGGAACGGGCACGGCGAGGATCGTCGCCATGATGGCGACTCCGACCACGCCGCCGGCCAGGATGTCCGTGGGGTAATGCAGCCCGAGATAGACCCGGGGCAGGCCGATCACCACCAGCGCCCACAGGAAAGCCAGACCGCCGATCGCCCGGTGGGACCGCCAGATCGCGGTCGCCAGCGCGAAGAACAGCACGGCATGGTCGCTGGGAAAGGAACTCCAGCCGTCCAGCGCCTCGATGTTGACGTCGTAGGGGACGGTGAAGCCGAGGTCGGGATCATGGGCCGGGCGCAGGCGCATCGGCAGGAGGTTCTGCATGGCCCGGCCGACCGCGATGGCCACGAAGGCCCCCGCGATGGTGCGCAGCGACAGGAGGTCGGGACCGATCAGCCGGCCGCTCTGCCGCGTCCAGCACCACCACAGCAGCGCCAGGAGGACGCCGCCCTTCAGCAGATGACTCTCCGCGACCACATAGATGGCCTTGTCCAGGGGCAGGCTGACGCGGCTGAACTGGTTGAGCCACTCCATGATGGCAAGGTCGAAGCCCGTGGCCACGTCTCCCCCTTTCGTGCGCGGATGCCGGCGCCGCGGCTGCGGCCCATCGGACAACGCAGGGGAACACCGGGCGGCGTGGGGGTGAAACGGCTTATTCCATCGGCGGTGCCCCCTTTCGGGTGGCCGTTCCTTTATGGTCCGTTGAAGTGGACGCAGCCCAGGCCGCCCAGGTCGTAGCCCTGAAGCTCGGCCGCCCGGCGGGCCGCCGCCGGCGAACGGGCGAAGGTCAGGAGCTTCTGCATCGGCGGCTCGAAATAATCGCGGCGGTGCATGACCAGATCGAAGCGCTCCCAGCGCAGCGGCACGAAGTCCAGGCGCAGTTGGGCCGCCACCGCGCGGATGGCCAGCCCGGCATCGGCCTGCCCGTTCAGCACGGCAAGCCCCACGTCGGTTTCGGTCCGCACCGGGCGGTCCAGGAGACGGAGGTCGTCCGTGCGCAGCCCCGCATCTCCGGCCAGATGGTCGAACAGGACCTGGGCGCCGGATTCGGCCTGCCGCGGAACGACGCGGGCGGAGCCCGCCGCCAGGTCGGCGATGGAGCGGATGCCCAGGGGATTTCCGGCGGCGACCACCAGCCCCTGCTCCCGCCGGGCCCATTCGATGGCCACCACCCCCTCGCCGCCGAGCCGCCGCGTGAGGAAGGGCACGTTGTGCTCGCCGTGGACGGCATCGAAGGCGTGCATGCCGCAGGCGACCGCCGCCCCTTCGGCGAAACGGTCGAGCCCGGCCAGGCTTCCCCCGCCCATCAGCGCCAGCCCGCAGCGGGATTCGTCGACGCTCCAGTCGAGCAGCGGGTCATGGCTGCCGGCGATCACCGGCGGCGGTGCCCCGGCCGTCCGGGGCGGCGGCTCGGCGTTGCCGCGCGCCGACAGCCAGTGGTCGATCTGGTCCTTGGGGAACAGCCACTTGCCGCCGACGCGGGTGCACGGGATTTCTCCCCGCTGCACGAGGTCGTAGACCTTGCGCTGCTTCAGGCGGAGGTAATCCGCGATCTCGCGCGTGTTCAGCAACTGGACCACCGTTTCCCCTCCCCCAAGGCACCGCCGCCGGGCACGGTGGCGATTATGGCCGGAGCGGGAAAATTTGCAAAGCGCGGGAACGTCCGCAGCCCCACCGCATCACCGCCGGACGTTTCGGCAGATCAGAGCATATTCTCCCGATATTTACGACAGCCGCACCGTTTCCGGGATCTCTGCAAATAAATCCATGGAGTGTCGTGGGTTTTTATTTGATCAGTTCTTGAAGGCGGTGGCATCGGGACCTATCCTGCCGGTGTCCGCACGACCTCCGGAGAGCCCGCGCCCGTGACCTCATCCTCCTCCCTTCCCCTTGCGAGGGACTGGCCGCGGACGGCCGTCGGCGTCGCGGCCGGCGCCGTCATCGGAACGCTGGGCGGCCTGATGGGGCTGGGCGGGGCGGAGTTCCGGCTGCCCCTGCTGGTCGGGGTGCTGGGCTTGGCCGTGCGCGCCGCCGTGCCGGTCAACCTCGCGGTCAGCGCCATCGTCCTTCTGGCCGCCCTGCCCGCCCGCGCCTGGACGGTGCCGTTCGCCGCCATCGCCCCCCATCTGCCCGAGCTTCTGGGCATGACCGCCGGTGCCGTGGTCGCCGCCTACGCCGGCGCCGGGCTGCTGAAGCGCTGTTCCGACCGCTGGCTCGGCACGCTGATCCTGGTGCTCCTGGCGGTGCTGGGGGTGGTCATGATCGGCGACGCCTTCCTGGGCGAGGGCGGCCCCGGCCTGCTTCCCGAGGGTTCCGCCTGGCGGGTCCCGGCGGCGGCGGCCTGCGGCGTCGTCATCGGCCTCGTCAGCAGCCTTCTGGGGGTGGCCGGGGGCGAGCTGATCATCCCGACCTTCGTGCTGGGCTTCGGCGTGCCGGTCCCGCTGGCCGGCTCCATGAGCATGCTGGTCGGCCTGCCGACCATCGCGGCCGGCCTCCTGCGGCACCTGGGCGACCCCGCCTGCCCCTTGCGCAACGCCCTGCTGTGGCGGGACACGGCCGGGCCGCTCGCCGTCGGCTCCGTCCTCGGCGCGGCGGCGGGTGGGCTGCTGCTGGGCCTGGTGCCCGCCGACCTGCTGAAGACCGGCCTGGGGCTCATCCTGATCTGGTCGGCCTTCCGGATCTTCGCCCACAAGGCGGGCTGAGCACGCCTCAGCGCCGCTCGAAGAGCAGGCTGCCGCCGGGAGTGCCGAACAGCACCACGTTGTAGCGTTCCGTCACGCCGGTCTCCATGCCGGGCGCACCCTGGGGCATGCCGGGAACGGCCAGCCCGCGGGCCGCCGGACGCTCGCGCAGCAGGCGGGCGACGGCGTCGGCGGGAACATGGCCCTCCAGCACGTAGCCGTCGACCAGGGCGGTGTGGCAGGAGCGCAGGGCCGCCGGCACGCCCAGCCGGTCCTTCACCGGATCGACGTCGTCCAGATCCTGCACGGTGACCGCGTGGCCGGCCGCGCGCATGTGATCCACCCAGGCGCCGCAGCAGCCGCAGGACGGCGATTTCCACACGCTCACCGGGGGCGCCGCCCCGGCCGCCGATGCCAGGCGGACCACGCCCCGCGTCGCGGCGGCCAGCGCGCCGATCGCGAGGCTCACCCCCAGGGCCGTGACGAAGACCCGCCGATTCACATCCATGACCAGCCATCCCGCTTGCCGTTTGGCGCCGACCTTACCGGACCGGGCCGGGCGGCGCCTTGATCACGCTCAAAAATCATCACGCTCAAGAATCATCACGCCCGAGAAGCACGCCCGGCCGCCCTCGCGGCGAAGCGTCGCTCCGGACCGTTTTCCGCCGCCGGGCGGCCCCGCGGATGGTTGAAGTCTTGTGCAGACAAGTCCGGTCCGCGCTTGAATTCCCTGCGTTCGATCTGAAACGCAGGGAACCCCAGGCCATTGTTCTGCGGCCGGAGTCACGCTTCAAACCGATTCCGGTTTCACGCGATCCGCTCTATGCTGCGGGCCATGACCATGGACTTCACCGACACCCAGCTCCACCGCTATTCCCGCCACATCATCCTGCCGGAGGTCGGCGGCACCGGGCAGGCGGCCCTGCTGCGCGCGCGCGTCCTGGTCGTCGGGGCGGGGGGGCTCGGCGCGCCGCTCCTGCTCTATCTCGCCGCCGCCGGGGTCGGAACCATCGGCGTCGTCGACGACGACACGGTGGATCTGTCCAACCTCCAGCGCCAGGTGATCCATGACGAGGCCGCGCTCGGCCGGGCCAAGGTGGACAGCGCCGCCGCCCGCATCCGCGCGCTCAACCCCGACGTGGCGGTCGAGGTCCACAAGACCCGGATCACCCGCGACAACGCCCTCGATCTCGTCGGGCGCTACGATCTGGTGGCCGACGGGTCGGACAACTTCGCCACGCGCTTCCTGTTGAACGACGCCTGCTACCTCGCGCGCCGGACGCTGGTGTCGGCGGCCATCCTGCGCTTCGACGGGCAGCTGTCCACCTACAAGGGGCATCTCGGCGCCCCCCACCCCTGCTACCGCTGCCTGTTCCGCGAGCCGCCGCCGCGCGGCCTGGTGCCGTCCTGCTCGGAAGGCGGCGTGCTGGGGGCGCTCGCCGGCTTCGTCGGCTCGCTCCAGGCGACCGAGGTGCTGAAGGAGCTGCTTGGCATCGGCGAGAGCCTGTCGGGCAGCCTGCTGATGCTGGACACGCTCCACGCCACCTTCCAGCGCATCGCCGTGAAGCGCGACCCCGACTGCCCGCTGTGCGGCAGCCATCCGACCATTCACGATCTCTCCGCCCACTGACGGGCCGACAGCACGGAGGGCGCCCATGCAGGGACCCGAGACTCTGGCCATCGCCGTCTTCGCCGGCGGCTTCGACCGCGTGCATTACGCCCTGGTGATGGCCAGCGCGGCGGCGGCCACCAACCGCAAGGTCACCCTGTTCTTCACCGGGCGCGCCCTGCGCTGCCTGGTCCAGGAGAACGAACCCGGCCTGTTCGGCTGGCACGACCTGGACGCCGCCGACGACGGCAGCAGCCCGGCGGAGCGCGACCGCTGGTTCGCCGCCAACGGCCTTGCCACCTTCGAGGAGCTGCTCGGCGCCTGCGTCGCCCTGGGCGTCACCATCATGGCCTGCGAGATGGGGCTGAAGGCCCTGGCCCTGCCCGCCGGGTCGCGCCTGCGCGACGACGTGCCGGTGAAGCCCGGCGGAGTCGTCACCTTCCTGAACGAGGCCCCCCGCAGCGGCGCCATCCTGTTCGTGTGATCCCTTCCCCCCTGGTGCCCCCATGGCCGACCCGGCGCTCGTCATCGACCACGCCAACCGCTTCGAGGCCGTCGCCACCGACGGTTTCGAGGGCCGCCCCTACCGGGCCGCGCTCGGCGCCCTCGCCGACCGGGTGAAGGCCGACCCCGCGGGAACCCTGGCGCCCGCCGTTGCCCGCGCGCTCTGCATCATGGCCACGCTGATCGAGGAGGGCGACCGCAACGGGCGCTTCGCCGCCAAGGTGGCGATCCTGCGCGAGGCGGCGGCGCTGCTGCGCGCGGACGGCCAACTTGGCGCCCCGTCAACACCCCCTTGACAGATCAGACCAGAAGGAGCACCCTGTCCTTACAGTAATGAAGCCAGAGGTGAAGAAACGGACGACACCGCATTCAGTCGGTCCTTGACAGACTGGCTCACGGTTCGCTCTTTTCCGCAGCAGGGAGGGTGAGTAAGATCATGACTCCACCGGCGCTTACTTGATGAAGCCGAGCAACTCGGCCACACAGACCTGAGTTTTCCTGCCGATTGGCAGATGGACAGCGGAGTCCGAAGATCTCCGCAGAGACCCCCGCCCCGCAGCGGGGGTTTCGCTTTTCCGGCACGCTCCCGCCGCCGCGGGCGATGCCGCTTCCGGAACGCCGGAACGTCGCGGAAGCGGCACGATACGGCCGGCCGATCCTCCTCTTGCACCGTGCTGCGCCCCGGGCCGTCGGGTTTGACCCCAAGGCGCGGGATGGAAGCCGTCACGCCGGCTTGCTGTCCAGCGCGTAGCCGGCCGACCGCACGGTGCGGATCAGGTCGGTCTCGTTCTCGTCGTTCATCGCCTTGCGCAGGCGGCGGATGTGGACGTCCACGGTGCGCGGCTCGACATAGACGTCGTGCCCCCACACCAGATCGAGCAGCTGCTCGCGCGAGAAGACCCGCCCGGGATGCTGCATGAAATGGCGCAGCAGCCGGAACTCGGTCGGCCCCAGATGCACGTCGCGGCCGTTGCGGCGCACCCGGTGGGCGGCGAGATCCATGGTCACGTCGGCGAAGGTCAGGGTCTCGCCGGTCATGCCCGGCGAGGTGCGGCGCAGCACCGCGCGCATGCGCGCCACCAGCTCGGTCGGTGAGAAGGGCTTGGTGATGTAGTCGTCGGCGCCCGAGTTCAGGCCGCGCACCCGGTCGCCCTCCTCGCCGCGGGCGGTCAGCATGATGATGGGGATCTCGCGCATCCGGGCGTTGCGGCGCATCTGCCGGCACACCTCCAGGCCGGACATCAGCGGCAGCATCCAGTCCAGCAGCACGATGTTGGGGGTCTGCTCGCCGGCCAGCAGCAGCGCCTCCTCGCCGTCGCTGGCGGCGTTCACCCGGAAGCCTTCCTTCTCCAGGTTGTAGCGCAGCAGGGTCACGAGGTCGGCTTCGTCCTCGACGACGAGGACGAGCGGCTTCAGCGCCGAAGTCATGCGTCCCCCATTCCGGCCGCGCTGCCCGGCGGCGCCCCGTTCCCGGCCTCCGGGGACACCACGGCGTAGCTGCTGGCGTCGCTCTTCGGCCGCTCGTCGGCCAGCGGCACCCCGACCACCAGGAAATGGATGGTTTCCGCGACGTTGGTGGCGTGGTCGCCGATCCGCTCCAGGTTCTTCGCCATGAACAGCAGGTGCGTGCAGGGCGTGATGGTGCGCGGGTCCTCCATCATGTCGGTGAGGATCTCGCGGAACAGGCCGGTGTAGAGGTCGTCCAGCTCCTCGTCGCGGGCGCGGGCGGCGACGGCCTTGGCCACGTCGCGCTCGGTGTAGGCGTCGAGCACGTCCTTCAGGATCGCCCCGACCAGCCGCCCCATGCGCGGCACGGCCGAGGCCGGCCGCACCGGCGGCAGCCGGGCGAGCGCCAGCGAGCGCTTGGCGATGTTCGCGGCGTAGTCGCCGATCCGCTCCAGGTCGGCGGCGATCTTCAGCGCCGAGACGATCTCGCGCAGGTCCCGCGCCATCGGCTGGCGCAGGGCGAGCAGCCGGACCACCTCGGCGTCGATGTCCCGCTCGTAGCCGTCGATGCGCCGGTCGGCCTCCATCACCTGGGCGGCCAGGGCGGCGTCGCGCCGCGCCACCGCCCGGAGGGCGGCCTCGACCTGGGCCTCGGCGACGCCGCCCATCTGCGTCACCAGGTTGGACAGGCGTTGCAGCTCCTGGGCGAAGGAGCGGACGATGTGTTCGCTGCTCATGCTCCGTCTCTCCTCCGGGGGCGGGTCCGCGCCCCCCGGCTCAGCCGTAGCGGCCGGTGATGTAGCCCTGGGTGCGCTCGTCGCGCGGGTTGGTGAAGATCTCCTCGGTGTCGTCGCACTCCACCATGTCCCCCAGATGGAAGAAGGCGGTCTTCTGCGACACGCGCGCCGCCTGCTGCATGTTGTGGGTGACGATGACGATCGTGTAGTTCTCGCGCAGCTCGTCGATCAGCTCCTCGATGTGGGCCGTCGCGATGGGATCGAGCGCCGAGCAGGGCTCGTCCATCAGGATCACCTCGGGGCTGACGGCGATGGCCCGGGCGATGCACAGGCGCTGCTGCTGGCCGCCCGACAGGCCGGTCCCCGGCTCCCTCAGGCGGTCCTTCACCTCGTTCCACAGGCCGGCGCGCTCCAGCGAGGTGCGGACGACCTCGTCCAGCTCGTCGCGGTGGCTGGCCATGCCGTGGATGCGCGGGCCGTAGGCGATGTTGTCGTAGATCGACTTGGGGAAGGGGTTGGGCTTCTGGAAGACCATGCCGACGCGGGCGCGCAGCTGCACGGCGTCGATGGCCCGGCCGTAGACGTCCTCGCCGTCGAGCGCGATCAGCCCCTCGACGCGGCAGTTCTCGATGGTGTCGTTCATGCGGTTCAGGCAGCGCAGGAAGGTCGACTTCCCGCAGCCCGACGGCCCGATCAGGGCCATCACGCGGTTCTCCTCGATCTCCAGGTTGATCCCCTTCAGCGCCTGCTTGGCGCCGTAGAAGACCTTGACGTCGCGGGCGACCATCTTGACGGCCGGGCGCGCATCCGGGGAGGCGGCCTGGATCCGGGACGGCAGGCTGGTTTGCGTGCTCATGGGGATTACCACCGCCTCTCGAATTTCTTGCGCAGGAACACGGCCAGGCCGTTCATCAGGATGAGGAAGCCGAGCAGGATCATGATCGCCGCCGAGGTGCGCTCGGTGAAGGCCCGCTCGGGGCTGTCCGCCCACATGTAGATCTGGACCGGCAGGACCGTGGCGCTGTCGGTGAAGCCCTGCGGGACGTCCACGATGAAGGCCACCATGCCGATCATCAGCAGCGGCGCGGTCTCGCCCAGGGCGCGGGCGGTGCCGATGATGGTGCCGGTCAGGATGCCGGGCAGGGCCAGCGGCAGGACGTGGTGCATCACCGTCTGCAAGGGCGAGGCGCCGATGCCCAGAGCCGCCTCGCGGATCGACGGCGGCACCGACTTCAGCGCCACCCGCGAGGCGATGATGATGACCGGCAGGGTCATCAGCGCCATCACCAGGCCGCCGACCAGCGGGGCCGAGCGCGGCATGCCGAAAAAGCCCAGGAACACCGCCAGGCCGAGCAGGCCGAAGATGATCGACGGCACCGCCGCGAGGTTGTTGATGTTCACCTCGATCAGGTCGGTCCAGCGGTTCTTCGGCGCGAACTCCTCCAGATAGACCGCGGCGGCGATCCCGATCGGCACCGACAGCAGCATGGTGACGACCAGCGTCAGGAAGGAGCCGACGATGGCGCCCCCGATGCCGGCCTGCTCGGGCTCGCGGCTGTCGCCGGCGCTGAACAGGGTGGTGTTGAAGCCCATGGCGATGGCGCCGTCGGCGGCCAGCCGGTCGATGGCGGCGATCTTGACGTCGTTCAGGCGGCGCTCGCTCTCCGGCACGTCGCGCGGGATGAAGCCCTTCATGAACTGGTCGACCTCGTCGTCGGCGCGGACCCAGACGGTCCGGCGGGTGCCGACGATGGAAGGGTCGGCCTTGACCATCGCCTCCAGCTCGTAGGGCGCGCCGGAGGACAGCAGGTCGTTCAGCGAGCGGCGGGTGGCGCGGTCGCCGGCCTCCGGCACCTGGGCGTAGAGCGCCTGGCGCAGGATGGCCATGTAGTTGCGCTCCTCCACCTGGGTCTTGTCCAGGGTCACCTCGAGCCGGATCGTGGTCTGCCGGAAGGCCGTGTAGCCCTTGCCGACGATGGAGCCCAGCAGGACCAGGAGCATGACCGCGGCGAGGCCGACCGCGGCCACGCCGGCCAGCCGGAAGCGCCGTTCCGCGGCGTAGCGGCGGCGCAGGCGCCGGGCGAACGCCTCGCTCTGATGGTGGGACTTGGGAAGGGCGACCGTCATGGCCCGCTGATCCTGTTCCACGAGGTCAGTCATATTTCTCTCGGTATTTCTGGACCACCCGCAGGGCGACCATGTTGAGGGTGAGAGTCACGATGAACAGCACGAGGCCGAGCCCGAAGGCCGACAGCGTCTTGGGGCTGTCGAACTCCTGGTCGCCGACCAGAAGCGTGGCGATCTGGGTGGTCACGGTGGTCACCGCCTCCAGCGGGTTGGCCGTCAGGTTGGCGGTCAGGCCGGCCGCCATGGTGACGATCATCGTCTCGCCGATGGCGCGGCTGACCGCCAGCATGACCGCCGCCACGATGCCCGGCAGGGCGGCCGGCAGCACCACCAGCCGGACCGTCTCCGACTTGGTGGCGCCCAGGCCGTAGGAGCCGTCGCGCAGAGACTGCGGCACGGCGTTGATGACGTCGTCCGACAGCGAGCTGACGAAGGGGATGATCATCACCCCCATGACCACGCCGGCCGCCAGCGCCGATTCCGAGCTGACGCCGAGGCCGAGGCTCTGGCCCAGGCCGCGCACGAAGGGCGCCATGGTGAGCGCCGCGAAGAAGCCGTAGACGACCGTCGGGATGCCGGCCAGCACCTCCAGGATCGGCTTCAGCCAGGTGCGCAGGCGCGGGTCGGCGTATTCGGACATGAAGATGGCGGCCATCAGGCCGACCGGCACCGCCACCGCCATGGCGATGATGGTGATCAGCAGCGTGCCGGCGAACAGCGGGACCGCGCCGAAGGAGCCCGAGGAGCCGACCTGGTCGGCGCGCATGGCCATCTGCGGGCTCCAGTGCGTGCCGAACAGGAACTCCAGCGGCGACACCACCGCGAAGAAGCGCATCGCCTCGAACAGGAGCGACAGCACGATGCCGACGGTGGTCAGGATGGCGACCAGCGAGCAGACGACCAGCGCCACCGAGACCGCGCGCTCCACATGGTTGCGGGCGCGCAGGGCCGGGGTGATCCGCCGGCGGGCGTAGACCAGCCCGGCCACCGCCACGCTGGCCCCGATGACCAGCAGGCTCCAGTCGCCGAGCCCGCGCAGCCGCAGGTAATGCCCGGCCGCGGCGACCACCGCCGGATCGGGGTCGCGGCCGGTGGAGACGCCGTGCGCCAGGTTGAGGATGTCGGCGCGCAGCAGGTCGAGGGCCTGGCCGTCGACCGCGGTCAGGCGCTCCGGAAGGCCGGCCAGGACCATCTGCATGACCAGCCAGCCTTCCGCCGCGCCCCACAGCGCGAACAGAAGCAGGGCCGGCAGGCCGGCCCACAGCGCGACGTACAGGCCGTGATAGGACGGCACCGAGTGAAGCTCGACGATGCGGCCCCCGACCGACGCGGCGGCGCGCGACCGTCCCATCTGGAAGCCGGCCACCGTGAGCAGGACGAGGATCAGAAGCAGAACCGTGAGCTGCATGGCGAACCCACCGAATGGAAGCAGCGGACAGGCATTGGACAGTATACGGGAAGCCGGCGGCCTCCAGGGGAAACCGCCGGCCCCGGCCGGATCAGAGCTTGAGCGGAGCCAGGTCGAGCGCCGCGGCCCGGGCCGCGTCGCGTTCGGCCTTGGGCAGCGGGATCAGGCCCTTGTCGGCAAGGTAGCCGTCCTCTCCCATGGCCCGCTCGGCGGTGAACTCGGCGATGAACTCGCGGATGCCCGGGATGATGCCGGCGTGCGCGGTCTTCACATAGACGAACAGCGAGCGGGCAACCTCGTACTGGCCCGAGGCCACCGTCTCCGGCGACAGCTCGACGCCGTCCATCCGGGCGGTCTGGAGCTTGTCGCGGTTCTGGTCGAAGAAGCTGTAGCCGAACACGCCGAAGGCGTCGGGGTTGGCGGTCAGCTTCTGGACGATCAGGTTGTCGTTCTCGCCGGCCTCGACGTAGCCGCCGTCCTCGCGGATCGACAGGCAGACCCTCTCGCGGGCCTTCCCGTCGGCGACCAGCTCCTTGACCGCTGCCACCTTCTTGCAGCCTTCGAGCATCACCAGCTCGTTGAAGCTGTCGCGGGTGCCGGAGGTCGGGGGCGGGCCGAGCACCTCGATCTCCGTGTTGGGGAGCTTGGGATCGATGTCCGACCACCGGCGATGGGGATTGGCGACCAGCTTGCCGTCGACCGGCACCTCCTTGGCCAGCGCCTTCCACAGGATCTCGGTGGTCATGTCCAGCGGCGGGGCCTTCTTGGACGAGGCCAGCGCGATGCCGTCGAAGCCGATCTTCAGCTCGGAGATCCCGGTGACGCCGTTGGCGGCGCACTGCTCGACCTCGGACGCCTTGATGCGGCGCGAGGCGTTGGCGACGTCCGGATGCTGCGGGCCGACCCCCGCGCAGAACAGCTTCAGCCCGCCGCCGGTGCCGGTGGACTCCACCACCGGGGTCTTGAAGCCGCCGCCCTTGCCGAAAGCCTCGGCCACGGCGGTGGTGAAGGGGAAGACGGTCGAGGAACCGACGGCACGGATCCGGTCGCGCGACTGGGCGCCGGCCACCCCCGCGAAGGCGGTGGAAAGGGCCACGGCCGCCGCCGCGGCGAGGGCGAGCTTCCTGGTGATCACGTAAATCCCTCCGGTGTCCCGATTGGCGGTCGGGGCGGGGAACGCAGCCGCGCCCGCCCCCGGCGAGCCGCCGGTTCCCGGCCGCTCGCCGGGCGGACGTTAGCGGGCGACGGCGACCGGCCGGTTACGGTTTCATGACAGTTTCATGACGGCGCTTTTCCGCGCCGGCGCCCCGCCCGCGGGCGCGATGGGCAGGTAGACGGTGAAGGTGCTGCCCACCCCGACCTCGCTCTCGATGGTGAGGCGGCCGCGGTGGCGGTTCAGGATGTGCTTGACGATGGCGAGCCCGAGGCCGGTGCCCCCCATCGCCCGCGACCGCGCGGCGTCGACGCGGTAGAAGCGCTCGGTCAGGCGCGGCAGGTGGGTGCGGGCGATGCCCTCGCCGTGGTCGCGCACCGCAACGGCCATCATGGGGCGGCCGCGCCCCCCCCTCCCCGCCAGCGCCGGCGGGCCGGCGAACCCCACCACCGTGCCGTCGGCGATGGCGACCGTGACCGTCACGTCGGTGCCCTCGCGGGTGTATTTGATGGCGTTGCTGACGAGATTCTGGAACACCTGGGTCAGTTGGTCCTCGTCGCCGACCACCGGGGGCAGCCCGTCCGGCGCCTCCAGCCGCAGCCGGATGCCGCGGGCGGCCGCCTTCAGCTCCAGCGCGGCCATCACGCCGTCCAGCCGATCCAGCACGTCGACCCGCCCGGACGGCGGCATGTGCTCGTCCAGCTCGATGCGCGACAGCGACAGCAGGTCGTTGACCAGACGGGCCATGCGGCTCGCCTGGTCGTGCATGATGGCGAGGAAGCGGTCCTGCGCCTCCGGGTCGTCGCGGGCCGGGCCGCGCAGCGTCTCGATGAAGCCGAGCAGGGAGGAGAGCGGGGTGCGCAGCTCGTGGCTGGCGTTGGCGATGAAATCGGCCCGCATCTGCTCCGACCGGCGCAGCGCGGTGATGTCGTGCAGGGTCAGGATGGCCATCCGCCCCGCGCCCGGTTCCGGCGGCGTCGCACTCCGGCCGCCGTCCGGCGGCGCCACACTTTGGCCGCCCTCCGGCGGCGCCACACTCTGGCCGCCGTCCGGCGGCGGGGGCCGGCGCCGGAAGGGCTTGACCCGGACCTCGAACAGGCGTTCCACCGGGACCGGCAGGGAGAATTCGACGATCCGCGAGGCCGCCCCGCCGAGCACCGCGTCCACCGCCTCCAGGACGCCGGGGTTGCGCAGCGACTCGGCGAGGTCGCGGCCGATGATGCGGTCGCCGAACAGGCCGCGCGCCGCCTGGTTGGCCAGCACCCCCCGGCGGTCGGCGCCGACCAGGACCAGCGGGTCGTGCAGCGCCTCGACGATCGATTCACTGACGTCCAGCTCCGCCCGGACCCGTTCGGTCCGCCGCGCCATGTCCCGGTGCAGCCGCACCGCCGCCGCCGCCAGCGCGCGCAGCGGGGGCGAGGCGGCGGCCGGCGGGAGCGGCGGGTCGGCCTCTTCCGCCAGCCGCCCCACATAGCCGGCCATCGCCAGCATCTCGCGCCGGTGCAGGCGCAGGAGCAGCGCCACCCCGGCCAGCGCCATCGCCCCGCCGAGCACGGCGGCCGCCGGCCTCACCCCGCCCTGGACGACGAGCAGGGCCAGGGCGGCCAGCAGGGGCGCCAGGATCAGCGCGGCGGCAAGCGTCAACCGGACGGGCGGCATCCCTTTGGGCGTCATGGTCGGCGATCCTCGGCGGCGGGAGCGGGCGGCCGGAGCGGGCGGCGGTCCCCGACCGGCGGGTGCCCGTCACACACGATCAACGCAGCATCAACGCCGGATCAACACAGGATCAACACAGGCGGGGGGCCGGTCCGCCCGGCCCCCCTCACGCGCGGTCCGGCCCCGGCCCTCACCAGGGCAGCGAATCGTGCGCCGCCAGCGCCGCCGCCGTGACGATGTCGCCGACCGAGGCGCCCATGGTGACGATCTGCACCGGCTTGTCGAGGCCGATGAGCAGCGGGCCGATCATCTGCCCGCCGGCCATCTTGCTGAGCAGCTTGGCCGAGATGTTGGCGGAATGCAGGCCCGGCATGATCAGCACGTTGGCCGGCCCCGACAGCCGGCTGAACGGGTAGACCCGCTTCATGAGCTGGTAGTCGAGCGCCACGTCCGCCGACATCTCGCCGTCATACTCGAAATCGACGCGGCGGTTGTCGAGGATCGAGGCCGCCTCGCGCAGGGGGTCGGTGTTGGGGTGCGGGTTCTGGCCGAAGTTGGAGAAGGACAGCAACGCCACGCGCGGCTCGTGCCCCATCTGCCGCGCCTTGGCCGCGGCGCCGATGGCGATGTCGGCGAGCGTCTGGCCGTCCGGACGGACGTGGACGGTGGTGTCGGCGATGAAGACCGTGCGGTGCCGCGACAGGAAGACGTGCAGGCCGAAGACCGGCCCGCCCGGCCGGCGGTCGATGACGCGCCGGATCTCCTCGAAGGTGACCCCGAAGGTACGGGTCAGGCCGGTCACCATGGCATGGGCGTCGCCCTGCGCCACCATGCAGGCGGCGAACACGTTGCGGTCCTGGTTGACCATGCGCTGGCAGTCGCGCAGCAGCGCGCCCTTGCGCTGGAGGCGGCGGTAGAGATGGTCGCTGTAGCGCCGGTTGGCGTCCGAGACGCGGGCGTTGTGGACCTCCAGGGTCACGCCGGCCTGGCCCATGGCCGCCAGCTGCTCCTTGATGACCTCCTCGCGGCCGATCAGCACCGGCGTGCCGAAGCCGGCGGCGCGGAAGGCCAGGGCGGCGCGGATGGTCCGCTCCTCCTCGCCCTCGGCGAAGGCGACGCGGCGCGGGTTGGCCCGCACCTTCTCCAGGATCAGCTCAAGGCTGTCCGCCGTCGGGTCGAGGCGGGTGCGCAGGCTGCTCCGGTAGCCCGCCAGGTCGACGATGGGCTTGCGCGCCACCCCCGATTCCATGGCGGCCTGGGCGACGGCGGCCGGCACCGTCACGATGAGGCGCGGGTCGAAGGGCACCGGGATGATGTATTCCGGCCCGTAGAGCAGGCGCCGGCCGGAATAGGCGGCGTCCACCTCGTCCGGCACGTCCTCGCGGGCGAGCGCCGCCAGAGCCTTGGCGGCGGCCACCTTCATCGCCTCGTTGATGGTGGTGGCGCGGACGTCGAGCGCGCCGCGGAACAGGTAGGGGAAGCCCAGGACGTTGTTGACCTGGTTGGGGTAGTCGGAGCGGCCGGTGGCCACGATGGCGTCGGAGCGCACCGCCTTGACCTCCTCCGGGGTGATCTCCGGGTCGGGGTTGGCGAGCGCGAAGATGATCGGCCTGGCCGCCATCGAGGCGACCATCTCCGGCGTCATGGCGCCCTTGGCCGACAGGCCGACGAAGACGTCGGAGCCGGCCACCGCGTCCTGGAGCGTCCGCGCGTCGGTGTCCACCGCGAAGGCGGACTTCCACTGGTTCATGCCCTCGGTGCGGCCGCGGTAGACCACGCCCTTGGTGTCGCACAGGATGATGTTCTCGCGCGGCACGCCCATGGTGGTGAACAGCTCGGCGCAGGCGATGCCCGCGGCGCCGGCCCCGTTGACCACCATCTTCACGTCCTTGAGGGCGCGCCCGGTGATGTCGCAGGCGTTGATCAGGCCGGCGGCGGCGATGATGGCGGTGCCGTGCTGGTCGTCGTGGAAGACCGGGATGTCCAGCAGCTCGCGCAGGCGTTCCTCGATGATGAAGCAGTCCGGCGCCTTGATGTCCTCCAGGTTGATGCCGCCGAAGGACGGCCCGAGGAAGCGCACGCAGTTGACGAATTCGTCGACGTCGCGGGTGTCGACCTCCAGGTCGATTCCGTCGACGTCGGCGAAGCGCTTGAAGAGGACCGCCTTGCCCTCCATCACCGGCTTGCCGGCCAGCGCGCCCAGGTCGCCCAGGCCGAGCACCGCCGTGCCGTTGGAGATGACCGCCACGATGTTCCCCTTGGCGGTGTAGTCGTAGGCCGTGCTCGGATCCTCGGCGATGCGCAGGCAGGGCACCGCCACGCCGGGCGAATAGGCGAGCGACAGGTCGCGCTGGGTGGTCAGCGGCTTGGTCGGCGTGATCTCCAGCTTGCCCGGCCGGCCGGAGGAGTGCAGCAGAAGAGCTTCTTCATCGGTGACGCGCTTGGTATCGGGTTCGGCCATGGGAGTTTCGGATCCTGGAAACGGGAACGGGCGCACTGCCGGTCGTCTTCTTGGGGAGGGATGCCGGCGACAAGGCCGCGGATGTTATCCCTCTCTCGCGCCCCCCGCCAGTGGGCGATGCCCCCTTTCCGCACGATTCATGCGGAATCCGCTTCGTACGCGACACATCGCGTTACGCGCACATCCGAGCCCTTCCTTCAGGTCTCGGCCAGGAAGGCGGCGTACTGCCGGGCGATGGCGGCCACCGCGGCCTCCACCAGCCTGCGGCCGTGCTCCGGCCGGGCGAGGCCGGGGGCCGAGCCGATGCGGCCGTCCGGGTAGCGGCGGCGGAAGTCGCGGGCGTCGTAGAAGCCGCCGGCCGGCGCCGTCTCCGGCTCCATGGCCGCCGCCTTGATGGATTCGGGATAGGCGTACTGGGTCACCGAGACCTCGCTGGGGGTGGCGTGCGAGCCCTCCTTGCCGTTGAACAGCTCCTTGGACAGGCGGGCGATGTCGGCGTTCTCCCACCAGTTGACCAGGGCGCAGCGCAGGTCGGGGGCGTCGCGGCCCTTGCGGGCGCGCTGCTCGGCGTAGATCTCGGAGAAGGCGGCGCGCATGGTCGCGATGTTGCCGCCGTGGCCGTTGA
Organism: Pseudomonadota bacterium; assembly: GCA_023416455.1. Taxonomy (GTDB): domain Bacteria; phylum Pseudomonadota; class Alphaproteobacteria; order Azospirillales; family Azospirillaceae; genus Azospirillum. The sequence goes on from JAEZHQ010000076.1 coordinate 16,877, forward strand.
CGAAGAAGAAGCGCTGGAACCCGTGCTCGGCCAGCGACGACACATAGTCGTGCAGCACGGCCAGCAGCGTCGAGGGCCGCAGCGTCATGGAGCCGGGGAACTCCATGTGGTGCACGGCCATGCCGACCGGGATGGTCGGCCCGACCATGGCGCCGGTGGCGTCGCCGACGCCGCGGGCGATGACCTCGGCGCAGATGGCGTCGGTGCCGATCAGCCCGTTCGGCCCGTGCTGCTCGGTCGAGCCGATGGGCAGGATGATCCCCTTGGAGGTCGTCAGATAGGCCTCGACGTCGGCCCAGGTGCTGAGATGAAGCTGCACGGTCCCTGTCCCTCCCGTTCGGTGTGCGGATAGGAAGTGTAGGGCAGACCGCCCGTCCGCCCAAACCTCCCGGACGGGATCGGCGCCCCGCGCCCTCCCGAACACCCGCACCGCTGGCATTGCGCGCCGGCGCCGCCTACAATCGCGCGGCTTCCGGACGAACTGGCGTGTGGTATGGTTGCGCGAATCAACACGGTGGCCTTCCAGGGCATCGAGGTGCTGGACATCGACGTCCAGGTGCAGACGGCGGGCGGCATCGTGGCCTTCACGGTGGTCGGCCTGCCCGACAAGGCGGTGGCGGAGAGCCGGGAGCGGGTGCGCGCCGCGCTGCACGCGCTGGGGCTGGCCCTGCCGGCCAAGCGCATCACCGTGAATCTGGCCCCGGCCGACGTGCTGAAGGAGGGCAGCCACTTCGACCTGCCCATCGCGCTCGCCCTGCTGGCCGCCATGGGCGTGCTGCCCGGGATCGAGATGCAACGCTACTGCGCGCTGGGGGAGCTGGCCCTGGACGGCACCCTGACCCCGGTTGCCGGCGTCCTGCCGGCGGCCATCAACGCGCTGGCCCATGACCGCGGCCTGATCTGCCCGGAGGGCTGCGGCGGCGAGGCCGCCTGGGCCGGCGAGTCGCTGGAGCTGCTGGCCCCGGCCAGCCTTCTCGCCCTTATGAACCACGTCAAGGGAACCCAGGTCCTGACCCGGCCGAAGCCGCGCCTCCAGGAGGCCGGCGCCGCCCCGCCCGATCTGCGCGACGTCAAGGGCAACGAGACCGCCAAGCGGGCGCTGGAGGTGGCGGCGGCGGGATCCCACAACCTGCTGATGATCGGTCCGCCGGGCTCCGGCAAGTCGATGCTGGCGGCGCGCCTGCCCGGCCTGCTGCCGCCGCTCCAGCCGGCGGAGGCGCTGGAGGTGTCGATGATCCACAGCGTCGCCGGCCTGCTGGAAGGCGGCCGGCTGCTGCGCCAGCGGCCCTTCCGCCACCCCCACCAGTCGGCCAGCCTGCCGGCGCTGGTCGGCGGCGGCAGCCGTGCCCGGCCGGGCGAGATCTCGCTGGCCCACAAGGGCGTTCTGTTCCTGGACGAGCTGCCGGAATTCTCCCGCCCGACCCTGGAGGCCCTGCGCCAGCCGCTGGAGACCGGCAAGGCGGTGGTGAGCCGGGTCAACAGCCACGTCACCTACCCGGCCCGCGTGCAGCTCGTCGCCGCCATGAACCCCTGCCGCTGCGGGCATCTGGACGATGCGTCGCTGGCCTGCGCCCGCGCGCCCAAATGCGCCGCCGAGTACCAGGCGAAGATCAGCGGCCCCCTGTTCGACCGCATCGACCTGCACATAGACGTGCCCGCCGTCAGCCCGGCCGACCTCAGCCTGCCGCCGCCGGCCGAGGGCAGCGCCGAGGTCGCCGCCCGCGTGGCCGCCGCCCGCGCCGTCCAGGCCGCGCGCTACGCC
>JAEZHQ010000113.1 GCA_023416455.1 Pseudomonadota bacterium
GTCCCGGATCGGGTCGATGACGACGCTGGCCCAGAAGCGCCGGCCGTCCTTGCGGACCCGCCAGCCCTCCGCCTCGAACCTCCCTTCGGCGACGGCGGTGGCGAGCGCCCGCTGCGGCACGCCGGCCTGCCGCTCCTCCTCCGTGTAGAAGCGGGAGAAATGCTGCCCGATGATCTCACCGGCGGTGTAGCCCTTGAAACGCTGGGCCCCCGTGTTCCAGCTGCTCACGATCCCCTGGGGGTCGAGCATGAAGATGGCGTAGTCGTGAACGCTTTCGATGAGAAGCTGGAATCGCCGGTCACCGGTCACCGGCTCAAGGCCGGGTGCGGCTGGCAATGTGTTTAGCACCATGTCGCTCCGAGGCACGCCGAATGGGACCCGATACTCGGACGGCGGCTGAGGCCGGTCAATTGCCCAATCGTTTTAGTGCGTCATTCGCCCGCCCGGCGGCCTGCCGGCTTCCGGCGGTGGCGGCCGTGCCGGCCGGAAATGCCCGGCGCCCCGGCCCACTGCCCCGGCCCGCCGCCATGGTCCGGCCGCGCCTGTTCCGAACAATAAATGCGGCATTTTATTCAATCATGCGGTGTAAAGCGGCTTGATTTTTGATCGTGAGGGCCGCGTGCGGTGCGAAATTAAAGATATCTTTACTTTCGCTCCACAGCAACAAATGGCGGTTGTTAACACTTTTGCAATGAGCCTTCGAGCACTCTCCCAACGCGGGCGGGGCAGGAACCGCAAGAACACCACGCCGGAGGAGCCGAACAATGACAACCGTTCTTGTCATCGATGATGAGGACATGGTCCGCGCGACCCTCCGGCAGCTTCTGGAGCGCCGCGGATTCGAGGTCGTGGAGGCGCAGGACGGCGAGGAGGGGCAGCGCCTGTTCCGTTCCCGACGCGCCGACGTGGTGATCTGCGACATCATCATGCCGCGCAGCGAGGGCATCGGCACCATCATGGGCATCCGCCGGATGGCGCCGGATGTGCCGATCATCGCCATGTCGGGGGGTGGCCGTGCGCACGCGCTCGAGCTGCTCCAGGTCGCCGAGCAGTTCGGCGCCGACCATGTGCTGGAGAAGCCCTTTCGCATGGCGCAGCTCCTGGACCTGGTCCAGCAGGGAACCGGTGCGCGCAAAGAGGTCGCTCTCGCCCGCTGATCGAGGCGGCGGAAGGGCTCCGGTGGAGAACGGAACAGGTGCGCAAGACGCTCGTCGACAGGTTTAGGAACTGGCTGGCCGCCGATGAAGGGCGGCCGGTTCCCCGCGCGCGCGGCGCCGCCGCGGGCCAGCGGATGACCGACGCGCCGCCCCTGTCCGACTCCGAGCGCTATCTCGATCTTGAGCTGAGGCTGAAGCAGCTGGTCGCCCAGCCGCAGATGCTGGCGGCCGGGCGCGTGCACATGATCAACCTGGACAGCCTGCGGCTGCGGCTCGGCGACGCCTGGCCGCAGTTGCAGGGGCGCGTCCACATGGCGGCGGACCGGGTGATCCGCCGCCACCTGAGCGAGCGGGACGTCCAGTTCCGCTCCAGCGAGGGCGAATACATCGTCGTCTTCGCCGAACTCGACCGCAGCGCCGCCTCGCTGGTCTGCGCGAAGATCGCGGAGGAGCTGCACCGGCACTTCCTGGGCGATCCGGACCTGAGCGAGGTGACGGTCGGGACGGCGGTCAGCATGGTCGACGGCCGCCTCCTCTACCAGAACGCCTCCGTCGCCGATCTTCTGATGAACGTGGAGATATCCACCGCCAGGGCCGAGGACGACGCGGAGGAGGAGGAGGCCGCCGCCGTCCGCCCCGCCCCGGCGGCGGCCGAGGAGGCGCCGGAACCGCGCAGCTTCCCCTCCTTCGCCGACCAGTCCTTCGAGCAGATCCAGATGCTCTACCGGCCGGTGTGGGACGTGCAGCAGAAGGTGATCAGCACCTACATGTGCGTGCCGGTCCGCCGCTTCCCGGACGGCTCGGCGATCGAGGGGACGGCGGCTCTGGCCCCGATCACCGACCCGCAGCGGCTCGCCGAGATCAGCATCAACGCGCTGGCCGATTCCATGGAGATCCTCGACGAGCTGTTCCGCAACAAGTTCCGGCTCGTCGTCTCCGTTCCGGTCAGCTTCGAGACCCTCGCCGTGCGCAAGAGCCGGCAGGAGTATGTCGGCTACTGCCGGTCGCTTCCCGACTATCTGCGGCCCTTCGTCGCCTTCGAGTTCATGCGCTTCCCGCGGGGCGTCCCGAACGGCCGGATGACGGAGCTGGTCAACGAGCTGCGCCCCTACTGCCGCTGGACCTTCCTCCAGGTCGACTTGAAGCAGACCAGCTTCGCGCCGCTGGCCGGAACCGGGCTGACCGGCGTCAGCGCGCTTGTGCCCTCCGACCGCAACGCCGAGGCGCGCACCATGGCCGACCTGAACGCCTTCGCCGCCGGGGCCGAGAAGGCCGGCCTGCGCTCCTCCTTCGTCGGCATCGCCTCGGCCAGCCTGGCGGTGGCCGCCCGCGCGGCGGGCGCCACCTTCATCGCCGGCGACCGCATCGGCAAGGCCGAGGAAATCCCCCAGAACATGCTGCGGTTCGGCTGGCAGGATCTCTTCATGCGAAACAGCGACCGCTGACCGGACGCCGCCTCCGGCAAGGAGCCCAAGAATGCCCTCGCTCCGCGCCATTCCCCTGAAGCGGCGCACCGTCCTGGTCCTTGCCGTGGTGGTGGCGCTGGCCACCACCGCCTTCCTGCTCCTCAACGCGGCCATCACCCGGCAGGAGGTGACGGCCGCGGTGCTGGAGAGCAGCGCGCGGCAGCGCATCCACAGCCTGGAAATCGCCCTCGGGGCACGCCGCTTCGCCGGCGCGACGGACGGCGCGGAGCGGGCGGAGGCCGGGCGGGAGCTGGCGGCCGCGCTGGCCCGCTTCGAGGCGTTGCAGGGCGCCCTTGCCGAATGGACGGGCGCCGCCGCGAATCCGGTGCTCCGGGACTACGCCGCGGCGGTCCGTCGCCTGCTGGAATCCGGGGGCGGCGACGGCGACCTTCAGCCGGCGCCGGAGACGGTCGGAGGCGTGATCGACCTGGCGACGGCGGACCTCCTGCGGGAGACGGCCGCCCACACCGGCCGCCTCCGGCAGGGCGCGGCGGCGCTGGTGGGAGGGACCCTGCTCCTCCTCGCCATCGAGGCCACGCTCGTCTTCCGGCCGGTCGTGCGCCGCTTCCGGGCGGCGGTGCGGGAGGCCGGGCGGCAGCGGAACGAGCATGCCGACAGCGAGGCACGGTTCCGCGCCATGGTGGACGTGGTGGTGTCGGGGATCGTGACGATCAACGAGCACGGCGCCATCGACGTCTTCAACCACGCCGCCGAGGCCATCTTCGGCTACACCGCGGACGAGGTCCGCGGAGCGAACGTCAGCGTCCTCATGCCGGAGCCGGACCGCAGCGCCCATGACGGCTACCTGTGCCGCCATCTGGAGACCGGCTACGCCAGCGTCATCGGCAGGGGGCGGGAGGTGACCGGGCGGCGCAAGGACGGCAGCCTGTTCCCGCTCGATCTGGCGGTCGCCCCGTTCGAGGCAGGGGGCCGGCGCATGTTCGTCGGCGTGCTGACCGACATCAGCGAGCGCAAGGCCCGGGAGGAGGAGCTGCGCGACAGCCGCCGCCATCTCGAACGGCAGGCCGCCGAGATGACCGAACTGGCCGCCCATCTGGAAGTCGCCCGGGTCGGGGCGGAGAGCCGGCTGCGCATCCTCTTCGAGACGGTGAACGCCGGCATCCTCACGGTGGACCCGGCGACCATGCGGATCCTGTCGGCCAACCCCTGCGCCGAACGCCTGTTCGGCCATTCCGGCGGCGCCATGGTCGGCCTCGACGGCCGCGACCTGGTGGTGGATGCCGAACTCGCGGCGGTCATGGCCGTGGATGAGGGCAGCGCCGCCGGCGATCAGGCCAACCAGCGGGCGGAGGGCCGGTTCCGCCGCCGCGACGGCACCCGCTTCACGGCCGAGGTGAGCGGGTCGTCCTTCCGCGATCCGGCGACGGGGCGCCTGGTCTGGCTCGGCGTGGTGCAGGACCTGACCCCGCTCAAGCAGGCCGAGCGGCTGCTGCGCGATGCGGTGGAGAGCATCGACCAGAGCTTCGCCCTGTTCGACGCGGAGGACCGCCTTGTCCTGTGCAACCGCAGGCTCGGCGAGTTCTACCCCACGATCCGGGATCTGCTGGAGCCGGGAACCCCCTTCCTCAGCCTTCTGCGGGCCAGCGTCCTGCGGGGCCAGTTCATGATGGTGCCGGCCGGCACGGACGCCTGGCTGTCCGGGCAGGTGGCCGTGCACGTCGCCTTCCGCGAGCCGGTCGAGCAGCATCTTGCCGACGGCCGCTGGCTGCTGGTCCAGGAGCAGCGCTTCCACAACGGCAACACCGTGGTGGTCGGCACCGACATCACCGACCTGAAGCGCCGCGAGGAGGAGCTGACCGGGCTCGCCCAGCGCAACGCCATGCTCGCCGCCGCCGTGGCCAACGTCATCACCGGCATCGCCATCACCGACGGCACCCGGGAGGGCAACCCGGTCATCTTCGTCAACCAGGCCTTTGCCAGCCTGACCGGCTACGCCCCCGAGGAGGCGCTGGGGCGCGGCATCGACCTGCTGTTCGGCCCCGACACCGACGCCCAGGCCCGCCGGGAGCTGGACGAGGCGGTCCGGGCGTTCCGCCCCGCCGCCGTCGAGGTGGTGTGCCGGTGCAAGGACGGCCGGACCTTCCTGAACGACCTGCGCGTGAGCCCGGTCCTCGACGAGGACGGCCGGCCCCTGCATTTCGTGGCCGTGGTGCAGGACGTGACGGAGCGGCGCGCCCGCGAGCGCGCCCTGCTCCACGACCAGAGGATCCGCGCGCTGGGCACGCTGGCCGGGGGCATCGCCCACGACCTGAACAACGCGCTGATGCCCATCCTCGGCCTGGCCGAGATGTCGCTGATGGACATGCCCGCCGATCATTCCGAGCGCGACAACCTGAAGACGATCATGACCGCCGGCGAACGCGCCCGCGACCTGGTGCGGCAAATCCTGGCCTTCAGCCGCAAGATCGACCCCATCCGGCGCCCGGTCGACCTGGTCTCGGTGGCCGAGGAGACGCTGACGCTGCTGCGGGCGACGATCCCGGCCAACATAGCGATCCGGCTCGACCGCCAGCCGGTCTCGATGGTGATGGCCGACACCGGCCAGATGCAGCAGGTGCTGGTCAACCTGGTCATCAACGCCGCCCAGGCCATCGGCGACGCCGTGGGAACCGTCACGATCACCGCCCGCGACCGGCCGGAGGACATGGTCGAGCTGACCGTCCGTGACGACGGCCCCGGCATCGACGAGGCGACGCAGCAGCGGCTCTTCGAGCCCTTCTTCACCACCAAGCCGGTCGGCCAGGGCACCGGGCTCGGCCTGTCGGTGGTGCACGGCATCGTCACCGGTTTCGGCGGCACGGTGACGGTGGCGAGCCAGCCCGGTTGCGGGGCGACCTTCACCATCCTGCTGCCCCGCGCCGAGGCCGGCGCCCTGCAATCCGCATAAGGCGGCCGGGGCCGCCCGGTCCTACCCGGCGTCCTGCCAGAAGGCCGGAAGGTCGGCGCTGGCCGTGTAATCCCCGGCGCCCATGTTGGACCAGTCCAGGTCGTGGATTCCCGCCCCGAAGGCCGGGGACCCGGCCGACAGGCTGTAGTCTCCGCCGGCCGGGTCGACGAAGCCGGGGTCGGCCACCGTGTCGGTGGCGCCGTAGCCCGCCGCGTTGTGGGTCAGGTTGTGCTCCATCCGGAAGGTGCCGGCGGACATCAGCGTCCAATAGTCGTCCATCGGCTCCTCCGCCACGGCGATGTTGCGGGTGACGACGTTGTCGTTCGGCCGCCCGGCCTCGCCGGCTTTCGGCACCCATTCGATGCGGACGAAGGCGTCGTCGGGCGAGCCGACGAGGCCGACGTTGTTCTCCACGATGTTGTGGTCGCCGCCGTGCAGGTAGATGTTGGCCCAGGTCGAGCCCGCGACGAAGTTGTCACGGACGGTCACGCCGCTGGCCAGGTCGTCGAGCATGATCCCCCAGCCCTTCTGCCCGTCGATCCAGGCGCCGGATCCCTGCCGGGTGGCGAGGCCGCCGGTGTCCCATACGTAGTTGCCCTGGATGATCGATTGGGTGTCGCGCCCGGAGCGGCCGAGGATTTCCAGGCCGCCGGCGTCCGCCGTCTCCTGCCCGGTGTGCTCGACCCGGTTGTGCTGGATGACGTTGCGGCTGCTGATCTGGCCGTCGTTCCATTCCTTGAAGGAGATGCCGTACCGCGCCGTGTGGGCCACGTCGTTGTGGTCGACCAGCGTGCCGCTGCTGCCGGTGCCGGTGATGGCGCCGCCGCCCTTGCGGATCTCGCCGACATGCTCGATCCGGTTGGCGTAGATCCGGTTGTCGTCGGCGGCGTGGTACAGCGTGATTCCGCTGTCGCCCAGATGCTCCATGACGTTGCCGCCGATGAGGTTCCGGTCCGAGCCGTCCAGCGCCACCGCCGTCCCGACATTCACGAAGTGGTTGCCGCCGACGGCGTTGCCGTGCCCGCGGGTGATCTGCACCGCGGCGCCGTCGTAGCGCCCCTCGGTGAAGGTCAGACCGGTCAGGGTGATGTCGTGGGCGGCCTTGAGGTGGATCAGCGTGCCCAGACGGGCGACCACCACCCCGTCCGCCTCGAAGCGGTCGGGCTGCTCCGGCTTGACGACCAGCGTGCCGTCCTCGGACCGCCAGGCGAACTCGCCGGGATCGCGGATCAGGCTCTCGTCGTTGAGGAGGCGGTAGGTGCCGCCGCTGCGCAGCGCGTACTGCACGGGCTGCTCGAAGGTGATGGTGTTCGACCCGTGGTCGATGCCCGTGACGTCGGAGATGCCGTCGTTCAGCCGCTCGGTGTCGAAGGTCTGCACCTGGAGGCCCGTTTGCGCCCTGAGGGCCTCGGGGAGGTCGGCCTCGTGGAAGCGGAAGGCGGTCTTGCTGGCCTGGGCGGCCGCCTGCTCCAGCACCGACCAGCCCGACTTGGTCGGGTCGGCGGCGTCCCAGTCCCCGGACTGGGCGACGAGCTGCCGCTTCCCGCCGATGAACAGGTCGAGATCGCTGGGAGCGGCCAGCCTGGCCGCGAACAGCCCGCCGCCCTCGTCCTCGAACCCCCGGACCAGTTCGCCGCCGCTGATCACCGGCGTCTCGTCCCCGTAGGCGGTGAAGGTCACGCCGTGGTCGTTGCCGTCCAGTTCCAGCGTCTTGGACAGGCGGTAGGTGCCGCCCCGGACGTAGGTCGTGTCGATGTCGCTTCCGCGCATGGCGTTGCGGGCGCGCTCCAGCGAGGCGAAGGGGCCGTCGGTGCCGTCGGCGTTGGGTGCATCCAGCGTGCCGGACCATGCGTCGTTGCCGTTGGTGGCGACGAAGAAACCCGGACGTTCGATGTCGGTCATGTTCATGCCCTCCCTGCTATGGAGGCCAGGAAAGGGAGTTATGGTTAATGAAAGGATAAGGAGACTGTGGCAAGGACCGGACTGCCCTGGATTTGCCACGACGCCCTTGAAGCCGTTTGTCACACGAACAATGTCACTTTACCTGGATATGGATGGTGTGGGGCATCGTGGATTCCGGCCGGCGATCGCCGGCCGGGGCGGGGAGGCAGGCTTGATCAATCCGTTGATTACGGCTACCGCCGGCTGGTCCGAAGCGGTGGAGGAACGGGCCAGGCGTCTGCTGGGCTATCAGATCGGCAGCGAGGCGGAGGGCGCCGCGGTCACGGTGCGGACGATGCTGGAGCGCAGCGGCTACGATCCGGTGGCCAGCGCCCGCTTCCTGATGGCCATTCCGCCTCTGTCGGCGGTGCGCGAGCTGGGCAAGACCATCGCCGCCTTCCGCATCGACGGCGAACCCTGCCCGGATCCCCTGGCTTCGGCACGCGCGGCCCTGTCCCACGCCGGCCGGGCGGTGGCCGTGCACGAGCTGCATCCCGAGCGGCGCTTCCTTGCCAACCTCATCGCCCTCCTGCTCGGCCGACCGCGCTCCAGCCAGTAGCGGCCCCGGGGCGGGCCGGCGTTCCTGCGGCCGGCCGGCGGCCAATCGTCGCGCGTGAAGGGGCGGAGTCGGCGCACGCCGCCATCGTTCCTGCGCAAGGCCGCCGCCTTTTCCGGTTGTGGCCCGTGTGACGGTTGCCCGCCGCCCGAACAAGCATTATCAGTGTCGGATCGAACGGGTGTCCGGTGGGCCGGACGGCCGCGCAGCGCCGCAGGAGAATGCGACGATGGACAGGAAGCCGGTCGACTATGGGCAGTTCAGGATCCTCGTCATCGAGGACCAGCCCTTCGTTCGCCGCACCATCACCCAGATCCTCATGCAGATCGGCTTCACGTCCGTCGCCGAGGCCGACAACGGCGAGACGGGCATGGCGGCCTGCGTCCGCTCCAGCCCCGACATCGTCGTCTGCGACATCGAGATGAAGCCGGTGTCCGGGTTGCAGTTCCTCGAACAGCTGCGGAGCAGCGCCGAGGTCGCCAACAACCGCACGCCGGTGGTCTTCCTGACCAACCACACCGAATCCGAGATCGTGAAGAAGGCGATGGCCCTGGGCGTCAACGGCTTCGTGGTCAAGCCGCCGTCCTTCGGCGCGCTGAAGGAGCGGGTCGACCGGCTGCTGGCGGCGCGCTAGTACTACAGCCGGGTATTTCTGAAAGTTCCTGAAATATCAATGAGTTATAGAGTTGCGCTGCATAGCTGAAGATTCCGTAAATCATTGATACTCATAAAAGGCGCCGCGCTCCTTGAGAATGGCTTTGGCCTTTTCGCTCTTATGGCTGGACAGGTTGTCGAGGATGACGACGTCGCCCGGGCGCAGGGTCGGGGCCAGTTGGGCCTCGAT
>JAEZHQ010000123.1 GCA_023416455.1 Pseudomonadota bacterium
GGCCGGAGGGATCGGGGAGCGCGCGCTGACGCCCGCCCGCCGGCGGCCCACCCCTCAGCCGCCGGTCCGCTCGATCCCGCCATGTCCGCGCGCCGGGCCGCCGCCACCGCCACCCTGGCCGCCGATCTGGCGGCGCAGGAAGGCGACGACCTCCGGCGAATCCCACGCCACCGCCCCCTCGACGCGGCCAAGCTCGCGCCCCTCCGGGTCGATCAGCAGCGTGGTCGGCAGGCCGCGCAGCGACAGCGCCCGCATGCTGGCGCTGGCCGGATCGAGATAGAGGTCGAGGCTGCGGACCCCGGTCTTCCGGTAGAAGGGCTCCACCTGATCCTTGCCGCCGCGGTCCACCGACAGCGCCACCACCTGGAAGCCCGGCCCGCCGAGCGTGGCCTGGAGGTTGTCCAGCGCCGGCATCTCCTTCACGCAGGGGCCGCACCAGGTGGCCCACAGGTTCAGAAGCACCAGCTTGTCGCGGAAGGCGTCCAGATCCACCCGGCGCCCCTCGCCGTCCAGGAAGCTCAGGGGCGGCATCGGCTTCGGCGCCGCCGAGCCAAAGCGGTCGAGGGCGGCGGCCACCGAGCCTGCGCCGGCCGCCCCCGCCGGCGGCGGGGCCGGCTGGTCGAGGCGGACCACCGGCGGTGCCGGCGGAGCGGCCGTCCCGGCGAAGGCCACCCACAGGCCGGCACCGACCACACCCACACAAAGGATTGCGGTGGCCGCCAAAGTCCGCATACTCACGCTCTCCGCCCTCCCACGCGAAAATCTGCCCGTCATGAGCGCCGAACAGTCCAAGCCGAATGCCCCCGCCGCCAGCCAGATGTGGGGCGGCCGTTTTGCCCGCGGCCCCGCCGCCGTCATGGAGACGATCAACGCCTCCATCGGCTTCGACAAGCGCCTCGCCGACCAGGACATCGCCGGCTCCAAGGCGCACGCCGCCATGCTGGCCCGCCAGGGCATCATAGCCCAGGCCGACGCCGATGCCATCCGCGAAGGGCTGGACCGCGTCAAGCAGGAGATCGACTCCGGCGCCTTCTCCTTCAAGGTGGAGCTGGAGGATATCCACATGAACGTCGAGGCGCGGCTCGCCGAACTGGTGGGCGAGCCGGCCAAGCGCCTGCACACCGCGCGCTCGCGCAACGACCAGGTGGCGACTGACTTCCGGCTGTGGGTGCGCGACGCGCTCGACCGCACCGACCTCGGCCTCAAGGCGCTCCAGGCCGCGCTGATCGACCTCGCCGAGCGCCACGCCGACACCGTGATGCCGGGCTTCACCCACCTCCAGGCGGCGCAGCCGGTGACCTTCGGGCACCATCTGCTGGCCTATGTGGAGATGTTCGGGCGCGACCGCGGCCGGCTGCGCGACGCCCGCGCCCGGCTGAACGAATGCCCGCTGGGCGCGGCCGCGCTGGCCGGCACGCCCTTCCCCATCGACCGCTTCGCCACCGCCGCCGCCCTCGGCTTCGACCGCCCGGCGGCGAACTCGCTGGACGCCGTGTCCGACCGCGACTTCGCGCTGGAGTATCTGGCCGCCGCCTCCATCTGCGCCATGCACCTCTCGCGCTTCGCGGAGGAGATCGTGCTGTGGTGCTCCGACCAGTTCCGCTTCATCCGGCTGTCGGACGCCTTCACCACCGGCTCCTCGATCATGCCGCAGAAGAAGAACCCCGACGCGGCCGAGCTGGTGCGCGCCAAGGCCGGCCGCGTCATCGGCGCGCTGGCCGGCCTGCTGGTCGTCATGAAGGGGCTGCCGCTGGCCTATTCCAAGGACATGCAGGAGGACAAGGAGCCGGTCTTCGAGACCGACGACACGCTGGCGCTCTGCATCACCGCCATGGAGGGGATGGTCCGCGACATGGCGCCCGACGCCGGCTCCATGCGCGCGGCCGCCGAGCGCGGCTTCCTGACCGCCACCGACCTCGCCGACTGGCTGGTGCGGGTGCTGGGCATGCCCTTCCGCGAGGCGCACCACGTCACCGGCCGTGCCGTCAAGGCGGCCGAGGACAAGGGGGTGCGCCTGCCCGAGCTGACGCTGGACGAGCTGCGGGCGATCGAGCCGCGGATCACCGACGACGTCTTCCAGGTGCTGACCGTGGAAGCCTCGGTGGCCAGCCGCCTCAGCCACGGCGGCACCGCCCCCGTCCGCGTGCGCGAGGCCGTGCGGGCGGCCCGGGAACGCTTCCTGTGAGGCGCCTGTCCCTCCTCCTGGCGGCGGCGGCGGTCGCCGCCGCGCTCGGCGGCTGCGGCAAGAAGCCGGACTTCGTCGATCCCCCGCAGGGCCGCGACGCGGACCGCTTCCCGCGCCCCTACCCCAACCCCGAGACCGACCCGAAGCCGGGGCAGCCCGCCCCCGGAGTCCGCTTCCCATGACCGCCAGCCCCACCGGCGCCTTCGCCTACCGCAACGGCGTCCTGCACGCCGAATCCGTCCCGCTGTCCCGCATCGCGGAGGCCGTCGGCACCCCCTTCTACTGCTACTCCACCGCCGCCCTGGAGGCCCATTACAGCGCCTACGCCGGCGCCTTCGCCGGCCAGGACGCCGGGGTCTGCTACGCGGTCAAGGCCAACTCCAACCTGGCGGTCATCCGCTGCCTGGCGCGGCTGGGGGCGGGGGCCGACGTGGTGTCGGGCGGCGAGATGCGGCGCGCGCTGGCCGCCGGCATCCCGGCCGGGCGGATCGTCTTCTCCGGCGTCGGCAAGACCCGTGAGGAGATGCGCGCCGCCCTGGAGGCCGGCATCCACCAGATCAACGTCGAATCCATCCCCGAGCTGGAGGCGCTGAGCGAGGTCGCCGCCAGCCTCGGGGTGGAGGCCCCCATCGCCTTCCGCGTCAACCCCGACGTCGACGCCAAGACCCACGCCAAGATCGCGACGGGCAAGAAGGAAAACAAGTTCGGCATCGACCACGACCACGCCCGCGCGGTCTACGCCCGGGCCGCCGGCCTGCCCGGCATCAAGCCGGTGGCCATCGCGGTCCACATCGGCTCGCAGCTCACCGACCTCGCCCCCTTCCGCGCCGCCTACGAGCGGGTGGCCGCCCTGCTGCACGAGCTGCGCGCCGACGGGCACGACATCCGCCGGCTCGACCTCGGCGGCGGCCTCGGCATCACCTACAAGAACGAACGCCCGCCGGAGCTGGCCGACTACGCGGCCATGGTGCGCTCGATCACCGGCAATCTCGGCTGCCGCATCACGCTGGAGCCGGGCCGCTCGCTGGTCGGCAACGCCGGCGTCCTGGTGTCGCGCGTGCTCTACGTGAAGGAGGGCCTGCACCGCCGCTTCGTCATCGTCGACGCGGCGATGAACGACCTCGTCCGTCCGGCCCTCTACGACGCCTACCACGGCATCGTCCCGGTGGCCGAGCCGGACCCGGCGGCCCGCACCGAGCCCTTCGACGTGGTCGGCCCGGTGTGCGAGAGCGGCGACACCTTCGCCCTGCAACGCCTCCTGCCGCCGCTGGCGGCCGGCGACGCGGTCGCCTTCCTGTCGGCCGGCGCCTACGGGGCGGTGATGGCCTCCACCTACAACAGCCGCCCGCTGGTCCCGGAGGTCCTGGTCAACGGCGCGGACTTCGCCGTCGTCCGGCCCCGGCCCAGCGTCGAGGAGATGCTCGCCGCAGAGCGGGTGCCCGACTGGCTGGCCGGCTGATCCATAAACGCAACGCATGGCAGGACGGGTCCGGCCGCCGGAGTGCGGGCTGCCGGACCCATCCTCTTCGGGCGTATGATAGGTCTACGAACACCCCCAAGGAGGGAAGCCATGGACTGGAGTGAAGCCTACGCCATCGGGCAGGGTGCTGTGGATGGCGACCACCAGCGGCTCTTCGCCCTGTTCAACCAGTTCAGCGCCGCCATCGCCGCCGGTGAGACGCGCGAGTCGGCCAACCGCTTCCTGCGCGATCTGGCGGATTATTCCGACTATCACTTCAAGCGCGAGGAGGCGCTGATGCGCGCCTCGGCCTATCCCGACCACGACAAGCACAAGCGCATGCACGACGGCTTCGTCGATTTCGTGCAGCGGCAGTCCAGCGCCGCCGAGCACGACCGCGAGGACGTGCAGTTCCTGCTGAACTACGTCGAGATGTGGTTGTGCGGCCATATTTTGGTCATGGACAAATGGTTCGGTGAATGGCTCGACGGGCAGGCCGGGAAAAACCGCGCGGCCAGGCCCATATCCTGACCACGCCCCGGCCGTCCCTCCTCCCGGCCGGCGCCCGACGGGACGGGAGTGCGGCATGAGCGACAGCAAGAACGAGTTCCGCTTTCGCCGGACGACGGAAGCGCCGCCCCCGGAGCCGGAGGCCGAGCCGCGGCTGCGGCTGGGGCTGGCCCGCGCCGCCCTGGCCTGGGAACGGGTGTGGCCGGCGGTCTGGGCGCCCGCCGCGGTCGCCGGCGCCTTCGTCGCCGTCGCGCTGCTGAACCTTCTGCCGCGCCTGCCGGGCTGGCTGCACGCCGCCGTCCTGGTCCTGTTCGCCGCCGCCTTCGCGCTGACCCTGGCGCGCGGCCTCAAGGGGCTGCGGCTGCCCGGCGAGGACGCCGCCCGGCGCCGGCTGGAGCGCGACAGCGGCCGCAATGTTCTGAGGATGACCGGCGGCCTCTACATGAGCCCGGAGGCAGATACCTGGATTACCCGCGCGATTCCCGTGCTCCATGCGCTTGGCTGGCCATACCGCCTCCTGCGAGGAGCTGAACTTCGAGCCAACTATCCTCAGTTCGCCATGCCACAGGATTGGATCGGCCTCGCGCAGCCGGATGCCGGTATCTTATCGCCGCCGGAAGCAATGGCCGCCCTGCTGGTTGAGGCACAGAAGCGGGGCACGTCTTTGCGCGAGAAGTGCCGCGTCCTCGACATTTCACCCGTTGGCGAAAAGGTAAGGGTTCTGACGGCCAACGGGGACTCGCTTTTGGCCGGCCACGTGATCGTCTGCGCCGGGCCGTGGTCAAGCCGCCTGTTGG
>JAEZHQ010000245.1 GCA_023416455.1 Pseudomonadota bacterium
CGCCCACCCCGGCCGAGCCGACCCGTTCCCCGCCGCCCGCCGTCGTCCCGGCGGGCGCAGCGGCGGCCCTGCCACCCCTGGTCGAGGAGTCGGCGGACGTCGCCGTCCTGCCCGACCCGGCGGCACCGCTGCCACCCGATCCCGACGGCGGGCTGGCCCAACGGGTGCAGGGGTTGATCGACCTGGCGCGCCGGCAGATCGCCACCAAGCGCCTGACCACCCCGCCCGGCGACAACGCCTACGAGACGCTGGCGCGGCTGCGCGAGATCGCACCCGGCACGCCGGAGATCGCGGAGATGCTGACCGCCATGGAGGCCACCTACCGCCGCTGGGCCGCGCTGGCCGAGCGCGACGGCAACCTGAACGAGGCGCGCCGCTTCTACGAGCGGGCGCTGATCGTCGCCCCCGACAACGGCGACCTGCGCGAGCGCATCCGCAGCGCCGGCGAGGGGCGCACCCCGCCGGCGGCGGAGCCGGCGCCCGGCCTCGACAGCCGCGACTCCGCCGTCGCCCTGCTGCGCCGCCCGGCGGAGCTGAAGCAGGCGCTGGAGGGCGGCGCCGACCCCGACAGCCGGGTGGACAATGGCAAGACCCTGCTGATGCTGGCCGCCGAACAGGGCCTGGCCGACGCCGCCCGGGTCCTGCTCGACCATCGCGCCGGCACGGAGCTGCGCACCGCCGACGGCGCCACCGCCGTCATGTACGCGGCCTGGGGCGGGCACGAGGCGGTGGTCGAGACGCTGGCCGCCGCCGGGGCGGCGCTGGACGCCACCAACGCCGACGGCAAGACCGCGCTGATGGCGGCCTCGGCGCGCGGCCATCTGGGGGCGGTGCGGGTCCTGCTCGACCATGGGGTGGGGGTGGACCGCGTGGCCGGCCACGGCTGGACGGCGTTGATGTACGCCGCCAACAACGGGCACGACCGGGTCGCCAGCCTTCTGGTGGAGCGCGGCGCCAACCCCTTCCGCATGGACCAGGCGGGCAACTCCGCCCTGACGCTGGGGGCGCTCCAGGGCCACGTCCAGGTGGTCGAGGCCCTGAAGCCGCGCTGAACCTACAGCGCGGCGAAGCGCGCCAGCATGGCGGCGTGGGCGCGGATGCCGTTGCGCAGGCAGGCCAACTCGAACTTCTCGTTGGGCGAATGGATGCGGTCGTCCTCCAGCCCGAATCCGACGAAGATCGAGTCGAAGCCCAGCGCCTCGCGGATGTAGCCGCCCACCGGAATGGAGCCGCCGGAGCCGATCAGCGCCGGCCGGTTGGCGTAGACGTCGCCCAGCCCGGCCATGGCGGCGCGCAGGTAGGGGCTGTCGGTCGGCACCTGGACGCCGGGCGAGGCGGCGAAGATCCGGAACTCCCAGCGCGCGTCCGGGGGCGTGCGCTCCTCCAGGAAGGCTTTCACGCCGGCCACGATCCTCTCCGGGTCCTGGCCCGGCACCAGGCGGCAGGACAGCTTGGCCGAGGCCCGGGCGGCGATGACCGTCTTGGAGCCCGCCCCCGTGTAGCCGCCCCAGATGCCGTTGATGTCGCAGGTCGGCCGCGCCCACAGCCGCTCCAGCGCGCTGCGCCCCGCCTCGCCGGTCGGGGTGGCCAGCCCGACGCCGGCCAGGAAGGCGCCCTCGTCGAAGCCGAGGGCCTGCCAGCCGGCCTTCTCCTCCTCGCTCGGCTCGACCACGCCGTCGTAGAAGCCGGGAAAGCGGACCCGTCCCGCGTCGTCGTGGATCTGGCCCAGGATGCGGGTCAGCGCGTTGATGGGGTTCAGCACCGCGCCGCCGAACATGCCCGAATGCAGGTCGTGGCTCGGCCCGAGGAGGGTCGCCTCGATGTAGGCCAGCCCGCGCAGGCGCGTGGTGATCGCCGGGGTCTCGATGGTCCAGGAGTTGGTGTCGGTGATGACGCAGACGTCGGCCTTCAGCTCCGCCGCGTTCGCCTTCAGGAAGGGCAGCAGGTTGGGGCTGCCGGTCTCCTCCTCGCCCTCCAGGAGGACGGTCACGCGGACCGGCGGCCCGCCCTGCACCGCGTGCCAGGCGCGCAGCGCCTCGATGAAGGTCATCACCTGGCCCTTGTCGTCCACCGCCCCCCGCGCCACCAGCCGGCGGCCGTGCTCGGCCTCGACGATGGCCGGTTCGAAGGGCGGGCTGTCCCACAGCTCCAGCGGCTCGGCCGGCTGCACGTCGTAATGGCCGTAATAGAGGATGTGCGGGACGCCGGCGCCGCCGGGGCCGGGATGGTGGGCGACCACCACGGGATGGCCCGGGGTCTCGCGCGCCGAGGCCGCGAAGCCCAGCCCCGCCAGCTCCCGCACCAGCCAGTCCGCGGCGCGGCGCACGTCGCCGGCATGAGCGGGGTCGGTGCTGACGCTGGGGATGCGCAGCAGGTCGCACAGCCGGGCGACCGAGTCCTCGAAGGTCGCCTCGACGTGCCGGAGGATGGGGGCGGCGGCGTTCGGGGCGCCGGACGGCGAATCGCTGGGCATGGGGCGGGCCTCGTTGCGGAACGGGACCGCGATGGTAGCGCATCGCCCGCCGCCGCCAAGCCGGGCGATGCGCAAACTGTCGGTAACAAGTCAAGTTGGCCGGTTTTCGTAACAAGTGAGTTGGCCGCTCTGTTCACGCTTTGCCCCGGGGGCATGCCCCCGGGGCAAAGCGTGGGCGCGTGGAGCGGGGTCACGCAGCCTG
>JAEZHQ010000293.1 GCA_023416455.1 Pseudomonadota bacterium
GCCATGAGGACGCCGACCGCCATCCTGTCGCTGGGGGCGCTGGCCGTGGCGCTCGCCGGCTGCGCCACCGCGGTCGACACGCCGGCGCTGGTGCAGGCGCGCCAGGACTACAGCGTCGCCGCCGCCGATCCCGCCATTGCCGCCAACGCCCCCGCGGAGCTGCGCCGCGCCGAGGAGGCGCTGCGCCGGGCCGAGGCCATGCGCGGCGACGGAGACGTCGCCGAGTTGGACCATCAGGCCTACCTCGCCAGCCGGCAGACCCAGATCGCCCGCGACACGGCGGGGATGAAGGGAGCCCAGGCGGTCGTCGCCGACGCCGACCGCTACCGCCTCCAGGCCCGCAACGCCGAGCTGGAGCAGCAGCTGCGCGACCTCCAGGCCATGCGCACCGAGCGCGGGCTGGTCATGACGCTGGGCGACGTGCTGTTCACCACCGGCAGCGCGCGGCTGGGCGGCACGGCGGAGGCGCGCATGGACCGGCTCGCCCAATTCCTGCACCGCTACCCGGACCGGACCTTGCGGGTGGAGGGCTACGCCGACGCCACCGGCTCCCCCGACGCCAACCTCCGCCTGTCGGAGATGCGGGCCATGGCCGTGCGGGACGCGCTGACCATGCGCGGGGTCAGCCCGGACCGCATCCTGGTCCAGGGCTTCGGCGAGGCCCGGCCGGTCGCCACCAACGCGACCGAGGCCGGACGCCAGCAGAACCGCCGGGTCGACATCGTCATCTCCGATACCGGCAGCGTGGCCGAGACCCGCTACTGACGCGGGCGCCCGCCCCCGGGCGCCGGCGGACCGGCGGGCGTCACGCCCCTCCCGCGCCCCCACCGTCCCGGCGGTGCGGGCGCGGGCTCATCAAGGCCAGGATCCACAGCGGCGGCGCCCAGAAGAAGGGCGAGCCGGCGGCCAGCCACAGCGCCGGCCACAGCCCGGCGGCGCGGAGGGGATCCGCCGCCGCGGTCCGGGGTCCGGCCGGCCGCCTCGCCCGGGGTGCCGCCGGGCCTTTGGCCCGGACGGCCGCCGGGGGGATGGTCAAGGGGGTCATGGGTCCTTCGGTCCTCCGCCGTGTTCGCGTATGATAACCGAGGGCGGCGCGGGCCGGGCGCCGCAATTCGTGCCGCGGCCTGCGACGAGGCTTGAACGGGTTGCGGTGTTCGCCCAGATCTGCCGCGCCGTCTTGGGCGGCCGATCTGGCGGAGGAGGACTTGATGAGGACATGGGTGCGATTCGCGGCGGTGGCCCTGGCGGCCGGGCTGGCGGGGGCGGGCATGGCGCCGGCGCCGGCGCCGGCCGCGTTGCCGGCCGGGATCAACGGGACCTCGACCATCGCGCCGATGCTTCAGCAGGTCACCCCCGCGGTGGTGAACATCGCCGTCCTGTCGCGCGCGCCGCAGGCGGAGAACCCGCTGCTGCGCGACCCCTTCTTCCGCCGCTTCTTCAACATCCCCGACCAGCCGCAGGCACGCCCGCAGGTCAGCGCCGGATCCGGCGTCATCGTCGACGCCCGGCGCGGCTACGTCGTCACCAACGCCCATGTGGTGGAGAACGCCCAGGACATCGCGGTCACGCTGAAGGACCGCCGCCGCATCCGCGCCCGGCTGGTGGGGCGCGACACGGCGACCGACATCGCGCTGCTGAAGATCGAGGCGGACAACCTGACCGCCCTGCCCTGGGGCGACTCGGACCGGCTCCAGGTCGGCGACTTCGTCGTTGCCATCGGCAATCCCTTCGGGCTCGGCCAGACGGTGACCTCGGGGATCGTCTCGGCGCTGGGGCGCAGCGGGCTCAAGGTGGAGGGCTACGAGGACTTCATCCAGACCGACGCCTCGATCAACCCCGGCAACTCCGGCGGCGCGCTGGTGAACTTCAACGGCGAGCTGATCGGCATCAACACCGCCATCATCGGGCCGGCGGGCGGATCGGTGGGCATCGGCTTCGCGGTGCCGGTCAGCATCGTGCGCTCGGTCATGGAGCAGCTGGTCGAACACGGCGAGGTGCGGCGCGGCCGGCTGGGAGTCGCCATCCAGGATCTCACCCCCGACCTGGCCGAGAGCCTGAACATGCCGGGCGACGCCGGTGCCGTGATCGCCAAGGTGGAGCCGGGCTCGCCGGCCGAGGGCGCGGGCCTGCGCAGCGGCGACGTGGTGGTGGCGGTGGAAGGGCGCCCGGTGCGCAGCGCCACCGATTTCCGCAACCGCGTCGGCCTGGTGCGGGTCGGCACGCCGATGCAGGTGACGGTGGCGCGCGGGGGCAGCCAGCGCACCCTGACGCTGCGCACGGCGCGGTAGGCGCCCGATGGTCGTCCGCCCCCCTCCGCAGCGCCGGATGGCACCGGCCGCCCCCGTGGTCAGCGCCGCCCAGCGCCAGCGCGAGGTCGCCAAGCTGCTGGTCCAGCTCGACGGCATGCTGAAGAGGGCGGGCGAGCTGGCGGCGGTGGCGCGCGAGCGGGTGTCGGTGGGCGGGCTGGGGCGCTACCGGAGGTTCACGCGCAAGGTGCGCGACTTCTTCGCCCTGGCCGCCGTCACCCAGGAGCGGCTGGACGCCGCCCCGTCGGAGATGGAGGAGCTGATCGGCCCCATGACCACCGCGCTGGAGCGGCTGCACGCCCGTATGGTGGTCCTGTTCGTGGAGGAGAGCGCGGCCTTCTTCGCCACCTTCGCCCGGGTCAAGGCCCTGCCCGTCGGCACGCACGAGGTCTGCGGGGTGGAGCTGCGGGCGCTGCGGGAGATCGCCAAGTTCCTGGACGATCCCCTCTACGAGGGGGAGCGCGGGCAGGCGCTGCGCGCCAAGGCGGAGCGCATCGCCGGGCTGATCCGCTCGGTCATGGCGCGCATCCCGCCGCTTCCCGACTTCGGCGATTCCCCCAGCGTCGGCCCCAGGGGTGCGGTCAACAAGCCGGTCCGGCCGCCCCGGCATCCGGCGGTCGAGGGGCCGCCGTCCGCCCCGCCGGCCCCGCCGCGGCCGGACCCGCGGCTGGAGGTGCGGTCGCTGACCCTCGATTCCCTCGACGAGGACGGCGAGCGGCGCTGATCCTGCGGCGACCCGGCGACCCGGCGGCGCGCCGC
>JAEZHQ010000357.1 GCA_023416455.1 Pseudomonadota bacterium
GGCGGGGCCTTCGCCTCGGACGGCCGGACGGAAGGGCCGGGCTGCGCCTGGCCCAGCGCGTCCCGGAAGGACGGCCCGCCGCGGGCCGCGGCCCGGCCGGCCGGCGGCTCGGGCTTGCGCTCGGGAAACGGGACCAAGTCAGGCTGCGCGACCTTCATGCAACACCAAGCACCGTCGGGGCGCCCCCGCCCCTGCCATCGAGGCGGCCGGGCGGCGGCGAAGGGAACATCCTATACCACAGCCGGCGCGGATTCATTCAAGCAGTGGCGCCGCCAGGGTCAGGCGCCCGGCCCCGGCCCAGCGTTCCACCGCGGCCAGCAGCTTGGCCTTCTCCAGCGGCTTGGCCAGATGCTCGTCCATGCCGGCCTGGCGGCAGCGCTCGACCTCCACCGCCAGCACCCCGGCCGACAGCGCCAGGACCGGGATGCGCCCGGCCGGACCCGGCAGCGCCCGGATGCGCCGCGTCGCCTCCAGCCCGTCCATCACCGGCATCTGGACGTCCATCAGCACCAGATCGTAGACGCGCTCCTGCACGGCGGCCAGCGCCGCGGCCCCGTCCTCCACCGTGTCCACATGGTGGCCGGCCTTGGTCAGCATGGCGACGGCGAGTTCCCGGTTCATCGCCAGATCCTCGGCCAGCAGGATGCGCGCCCCCTGTCCCGTCGGCTCTGCCGGCCGGGCCGGGCCGCCGCCGGCCGGCTCGTCCGGCTCGGCCGCGCCGGCCGGCCGCAGCGGCAGGCTGAACCAGAAGGTGCTGCCCTCGCCCGGCCGGCTCTCCACGCCGATCTCGCCGCCCATCAGCTCCACCAGGCGGCGGCAGATCGCCAGGCCGAGCCCGGTGCCGCCGCGCCCGCGCTCCAGCTGGGCGAAGCGCTGGAACAGGTCGCGCTGGCGGTCGTCGGGAATGCCGATTCCGGTGTCGCTGACCGTGAAGGTGTAGCGGCGCCCCCCCGCCGCGTCGCCGGACGCCTTGACCGTCAGCCGCACGCTGCCGCGGTCGGTGAACTTGACGGCGTTGCCCAGCAGGTTGAGCAGGATCTGGCGCACCCGGTCGGGGTCGCCCAGCGCGTAGCCGCGCGCCGCCGAGGCCACCACGGTGTGCAGCTCCAGCCCCTTCTGGTCGGCGGCCAGGCGGACGATGGCCTGGCAGCGGTCGGCGAGGTCGTCGATCCGGAACGGCACGCAGACCAGATCCAGCCGTCCCGCCTCCAGCTTCGACAGGTCGAGCACGTCGTTGATGACGGTCAGCAGCGACCGCCCGGCCTCGCGCACCTGGCTGGCGTAGCGCCGCTGCTCCACCGTCAGCGGGGTCTCCAGCAGCATCTCCGCGAATCCGATCACGCCGTTCATCGGCGTGCGGATCTCGTGGCTCATGGTGGCCAGGAACTCCTCCTTGGCGCGGCTGCCGGCGCGCGCCTCCTCCATGGCGGCGCGCAGCTCCTCCTCGCGCCGCTTGAGGCGGCCGGACATGTCGTTGAAGGCGCTGGCGACCAGCCGGATCTCCTCCGGTGCGCCGCGCGCCTCGACCACCGTGCCGACCTCGCCGGCGCCGATCCGCGTGGCCGCCCGGCTCAGCGCCCGCGTCCAGCGCAGGACGGAGACATGCAGGAGCGCCCACAGGGCGGCCGCGCTGATCAGCCCGGCGATGCCCAGCAGCAGCAGCCCGCGCATCAGGTCGCGCCGCGCCGAGGCGTGGATGGGGTCGGTCGGCATGCCCACGGCGAAGACGGTGTCGGTCTCCGGCGAATGGCGGAAGGACCAGATGCGCCGGCGCCCGTCGGCGCTGTCGGAGTCGAAAACGCCGTCGCGCTCGGCCAGCATCCGCCGGATGTGCGGGAAGTCGGCGAGGCTGCGGCCGACCCAGCCTTCCGGGTCGGGCTGGCGGGCGATCATGACGCCGTTGCGGTCGAGCACGAGGATGCGGGCGTCGTCCTGCCGGGCCACCTTCACCAGCTCGGTCAGCCAGGTGAGGTCGATGGCCACCCCCAGGACACGCCGGATCTCCCCCTGTTCCAGGATCGGCTGCACCGCCAGGATCAGCGGCTTGCTGGAACGCTTGCCGATGACGAAGTCGCTCAGCACGAAGGATTTGGTCTCCAGCACGCGCTGGAAATAGGCGCGCTCGCGCAGGCTGATGCCGGCGCCGGGGCCGGTGGTGTCGCAGATGATGGCGCCGTCGGCGTCGGTCAGCCAGACCCCGGTGGTCCAGCGGTGCCGGCGCGGCATGGGCGCCAGCGTGGCGACGCAGGCGTCGGTGTCGCCGTGGGTGGCGTCGCGGACGGCCGGCACCAGGGACAGCAGGCCCAGCAGGTTGCGGGCCTCGCCGATGACGTCGCGCTGCCGCTCGACCCCGTCCTCGGCCAGGTGCCAGGCCAGCGCGCGCGCCGTCTCCAGCCGCTGCGCGACCTGCTG
Source organism: Pseudomonadota bacterium (assembly GCA_023416455.1). GTDB lineage: Bacteria > Pseudomonadota > Alphaproteobacteria > Azospirillales > Azospirillaceae > Azospirillum. The sequence continues at coordinate 2,413 of JAEZHQ010000357.1, forward strand.
GTCGAAGACATAGACCGCCCCCGCCAGCGGCAGCGCCAGCGAGGCCAGCACCACCCCCATCAGCCGCAGGCGCAGGCTGCGCAGGCCGGCGGCACGGATCAGGCGGGACAGCATGCCAGCGGCCATCGGTCGGGAAACCTTCTCAGGGCGAACGGGAAGGCTAAGGGACGTCGCCGCGTCCTTCGATGATTCATCTCAATTCAACGGATTCCCGCCGGACCCCCGTCGTTCCCGAAGCGGCACCCCGCGGGCCGGCGCCGGAAAGCGTCAGACGGTGGGGCCGCGCGAGGGCGCGAACCGCTCCTTGATCCGGGCGAGCAGGCCGTCGCGGACCTTGCGGTAGGCCTCCAGCATGGCCTCGCGGTTGCCGTTCGCCAGGGTCGGGTCGAAGGTGTGCCAGAACTCCACGTCGCAGGCCATGGTGCGCGTCATCTCGATGGCGCGGTGCTGGGCCTCCGGCGACAGCGAGATGATGAGGTCGAAGTTGGTGTCCTCCAGATCCTCGAAGGTGCGGCAGCGGTGCCGGGACAGGTCGATTCCCAGCTCCTCCATCACCGCCACCGCGAAGGGGTCGACCTCCTCGCCCTCGCGCACGCCGACCGAATCGACATAGACCCGCGCCCCGTGGAAATGCTTCATCATCGCCGCCGCCATGGGCGAGCGGATCATGTTGTAGGTGCAGGCGAACAGCACGCTCGACACGGGGAGCGGCTGGGTCACCGGGGCCATGCGCCGCCCCGCCCCGTCAGCCGCGGATGTGGAGGACGCAGATCAGCGTGAACAGGCGCCGCGCCGTCTGGAGGTCCAGATCGATCTTGCCGGCCAGCCGTTCGCGCAGCATCTCCGAGCCCTCGTTGTGGAGGCCGCGGCGCCCCATGTCGATCGCCTCGATCTGCGACGGCGTGGAGCGCTTGATGGCGTTGTAATAGCTCTCGCAGATCAGGAAATAATCCTTCACGATCGACCGGAAGCCGGTCAGCGGCAGCGTGATCTTGTCGAGCGCGCCGTCGTCCTCGCGCCGGACGTCGAGGACCAGGCGGTTGTCCTCGATGGACAGGTGCAGGTGGTAGGGGCCATCGTCCGGATGGTCGCACGGACAGAACTCGTTCTCCTCCAGCAGGTCGAAGATGGCGACCGCGCGCTCGTGCTCGACCTCGGGCTTGCGCCGGACGACGGTCTTCTCGTCGAGCGTCACGTGCACGATGCGGCGGCTGCTCCTCGCGGTCACGCGCCCTCTCCCCCCGGCAGGCGCAGCGCCACCGACCGGGCGTGCGCGTCCAGCCCCTCGGCCCGGGCCAGCGTCACGGCGGCCGGGCCGATGGCCTGGATGCTGCGCGCGTCGCAGGCGACGAAGGTCGTCCGCTTCATGAAGTCCAGCACGTTGAGGCCGGACGAGAAGCGCGCGCTGCGCGCGGTCGGCAGCACGTGGTTCGGCCCGGCGACATAGTCGCCGATCGCCTCCGGCGTGTGGCGGCCGAGGAAGATGGCCCCGGCGTTGCGCACCCGCGCGGCCAGCGCGTCGGGATCCTCCACCGCCAGCTCCAGATGCTCCGGCGCCAGCCGGTCGACCAGCGCCGGGGCGTCCGCCAGCAGGTCGCGCACCACGACCAGGGCGCCGTGCTCGCGCCAGCTCTGCGCGGCGATGGCGGCGCGCGGCAGAGTCTCCAGATGGCGGTCGACCGCCGCGGCGACCGCGTCGGCGAAGGCCGGGTCGTCGGTGATCAGGATCGCCTGCGCCGAGGCGTCGTGCTCGGCCTGGGACAGCAGGTCCATGGCGATCCAGGCCGGGTCGTTGCGGTTGTCGGCGACCACCAGGATCTCCGACGGCCCGGCGATGCTGTCGATGCCGACGGTGCCGTAGACCTGCCGCTTGGCGGCGGCCACGAAGGCGTTGCCGGGGCCGACGATCTTGTCCACCGGGGCGATGGTCGCCGTGCCGTAGGCCAGCGCCGCCACCGCCTGGGCGCCGCCCACCCGGTAGATCTCGCAAACGCCGCAGCGCCGGGCGGCGGCCAGCACCAGCGGGTTGACCACCCCGTCCGGGGTCGGCACCACCATGACGATGCGCTCCACCCCGGCGACCCGGGCCGGCAGCGCGTTCATCAGGACCGAGCTGGGGTAGGCGGCGGTGCCGCCCGGCACGTAGAGGCCGGCCGCCCCCACCGCCGTCCAGCGCGCGCCCAGCCGCACGCCCTGGGGGTCGCGGTAGTCGGTGGCCTCCGGCACCTGGAGGCGGTGAAAGCTCTCGATCCGCTCGGCGGCGGCGTCGAGCGCCCGCAGCAGCGCGGCGTCGCAGCGGGCGACGGCGGCGTCCACCTCGTCCGCCGTCACGCGCAGGGTCGCGGGCGTCAGCGTCTGGCGGTCCCAGCGCGCGGTGTATTCGATCAGCGCGGCGTCGCCGCGCCGGCGCACGTCGTCGATGACCCCGGCCACCAGCGCCTGGACGTCCTCGGAGGTCTCCCGCTTGGCGTGGAGCAGCCCTTCGAAGCCGCGGGCGAAATCCTCGGCGCCGCCGGGATCCCGAGCATCAAGCCTGATCGGCATTCACAGCCTCCCGGAAGCGTTCGATCCAGCGGGAAATCTCCTCGGGCCGGGTCTTGAAGGCGGCCCGGTTGACGATGAGGCGGGAGGTCACGTCGGCGATGTGCTCGACCTCGACCAGCCCGTTGGCCTTCAGCGTCGAGCCGGTGGAGACGAGATCCACGATGCGCCGGCACAGGCCCAGCGTCGGGGCCAGCTCCATGGCGCCGTTCAGCTTCACGCATTCCGCCTGCACGCCGCGCGCCGCGAAGTGGCGGCGGGTGATCTCCGGGTACTTGGTGGCGACGCGCACATGGCTCCAGCGCGACGGATCGTCGCTCTCCCCCAGCGCCGCCGGCTCGGCCACCGACAGCCGGCACTTGCCGATGCCGAGGTCGAGCGGCGCGTAGATCTCCGGGAAGTCGAACTCCATCAGCACGTCGTTGCCGGCCACCCCGAGATGGGCGGCGCCGAAGGCGACGAAGGTCGCCACGTCGAAGGAGCGGACGCGGATGATGCTGAGGTTCGGCACGTTGGTCGCAAAGCGCAGGAGCCGGCTGTCCTCGTCGTCGAAGGCGGCCTCCGGCTCGATGCCGGCATGCGACAGCAGCGGGCGCAGCTCCTTCAGGATGCGTCCCTTGGGCAGGGCCAGCACCAGCGGGTCGTCGGCCGGCGCGCCAAGGGCACGGGTATCGGCGGGCAAAGAACTCTCCTCGGCTAGGCCGGTCTCGTCAGGATGGGGCCACCCCTGGCCCGCTCCGCCGGACCCTGCGGACCCGGCGGATCCGGCACGGGTGTCCGCTGCCCGGATATAGCACATTCCGCGCCTCCGTCACCGCCTTAGAGGGTGGAATATCCGGATCGTCCGGCGGGAAACACCCGCCGGACGATCCGGAACAATTGCACGGTATTTCATTGTTGTAATCAGATTTTCACATGATGCGTTGAATTTCCCTCTTGACCGAAACTCCACCGTCCATGTAGAAAAACACCCGGACGCCCATGCCGGGCGCCCCGCGGCAATTTGATCTCCGCAGCTTGCGCCGCGTCACCAAACGCTAAAGCGCCACGATGCCGGTCGTGGACCTCTGAGGAGAGACCGGAATGACCAGGATGCCTTCCCCCTCCGCCGCCCTTCGGACCGCCGCCGGCTGTCGCCGTCGCTGTTGTCGCCGCTGACGCGACGGCCCTGATCGGCCACGGCCTGTCGGCTGCCGGCCGACAGCCCTGAACAGCCGCGGCCCGCCGGCCGAGGATCCGAGACACCGCGCGCCCCGCGCCACCCGTGCGCCGGGCCCGAAGGGAATGGCACCATGACCCCCTCGCACGCCTACGCCATCGAAGTCCAGGGCCGGTCCGCCGGCATCGTCGTCGCCGAGCGCGGCGGCTACACCTTCTTCGTCTCCGACTGGACCTTCAAGGATCTCGACCGCCAGACCTTCCGCAACGTCGGCCAGGCCGAACGCGCGGCCCGCCAGGTCATGATCCGCCGCACCGCCGCCCGGCGCTGACGCCGCCCGGCAATCCACATTCTCTGTCTGAACAATAGGCGTTGACGAAACGCGCGGCGTTGAATATCCGTTTCGTATTGAACATCGGTTCTTGCGAAAACCTGATATTCAACACGATCGCTGCGCTCAATAACGCCCTCCCGGAAAGGAACCCTCCCGTGAAGACCCTTCTGACTTCGGCCCTGGTCGCCGCCGGCCTCTTCTCCTTCGCCGTTTCCGCCGGGGCGGCCCCGCTCAAGATCGGCGTGTCGGCCGGTCCCTACGGCGAGATCCTGGAGTTCACCGCCAAGATCGCCGCCAAGGAAGGGCTGGATGCCAAGGTCATCGAGTTCACCGACTGGAACATGCCGAACGCGGCCCTCCAGGCCGGCGACATCGACGCCAACAACTTCCAGCACCAGCCCTTCCTGGACAACCAGATCAAGCAGCGCGGCTACGAGATCGTGCCGGTCGCCAAGAGCATCGTGGTGCCCATGGGCATCTACGCCAAGAAGGTGGCGTCGCTGGCGGATCTGAAGGAGGGCGCCAGCGTCTCCATCCCCAACGACCCGACCAACGGCGCCCGCGCCCTGTTCCTCCTGGCCAAGGCCGGCGTCATCGGGCTGAAGGACGGGGTGGGGCTGAACGCCTCCGCCGCCGACATCGCCACCAACCCCAAGAAGATCAAGCTGGTGGAGCTGGACGCCGCGCAGCTGCCGCGCTCCCTGGACGACGTGGACGCCTCGGTCATCACGCTGAACTACGCGGTGCTGGCCGGCCTGACCCCGCAGTCCGCGCTGCTGCTGGAGGACGACCAGTCCAAGTGGCACCTGATCTGGGCCGTCCGCAAGGACCGCACCGAGGATCCGGCGATCAAGCGCTTCATCGAGCTTTACCGCTCGGCCGAGGTCCGCGACTTCATCCAGTCCCGCTTCAACGGCACCATCATCCCGACCTGGTGAGCGGCCGTTCCCCGGTCGCCCCGGCCCCTCTCCCCGTGACGGGGAGAGGGCGTTCAAGGACCCTCCGCCATGAGCCTTCCCCGATGACGGCCCCCCTCTTCGAGCGCGCCCCCGCCGCCGGACCGGCGAACCGCGTGCCCCTGGACCAGCCGGCGATCCGCCGGGGCGGGAGCCGCCGCGCCTTCGTCACGCCCGAGCCCGGCGTCGAGCGCCCCTCTGAGGCCGGGATTATTCAATGGTGCCGGGACCGCATCGCCCACTACAAGGTTCCGCACAAGGTTCCGCGCACGGTCGTGTTCCGCGACCCGGCGAAGACCTCGACCCGCATGATCCAGAAGACCGTCCTGCGCGACGACGCCCGCGCGTCGGGGGCGCGTCGGGAGGCAATCAGCGCATGATCACACTTCAAGGCGTCCAGAAGACCTTCCCCGCCCGCGGCGCCGGCGCGCCGGTGCAGGCGATGGCCGACATCGACCTGACCATCGGGCGCGGCGAGATCTTCGGCATCATCGGCCGCTCCGGCGCCGGCAAGTCCACGCTGCTGCGCACCGTGAACCTGCTGGAGAAGCCGACCGCCGGCCGCGTGCTGGTCGACGGGGTGGACATGACCGCCCTGTCGCCCGCCCAGCTCCGCCAGGCGCGCCATTCCATCGGCATGATCTTCCAGCATTTCAACCTGCTGTCCTCGCGCACCGTGTTCGACAACGTCGGCCTGCCGCTGGAGCTGGCCGGCGTGCCGAAGCCGCAGATCCGGGCGGCGGTGGAGCCCCTGCTCGACCTGGTGGGGCTGACCGAGAAGCGCGACCGCTACCCGGCGGAGCTGTCCGGCGGCCAGAAGCAGCGCGTCGGCATCGCCCGCGCGCTGGCCAGCAAGCCCAAGGTGCTGCTGTCGGACGAGGCGACCTCGGCGCTCGACCCCGAGACGACCACGCAGATCCTGCAACTGCTGGCCGACATCAACCGGCGGCTCGACCTGACCATCGTGCTGATCACCCACGAGATCGCCGTCATCAAGGAGATCTGCCACAAGGTGGCGGTGATGGAGGGCGGCCGGATCATCGAGCAGGGGCCGGTCTTCGACGTCTTCGCCCACCCGCGGCACGAGACCACGCGCAGCTTCGTCGACCCGGTCATCAACCGCGGCATCCCCAACGCGCTGCGCGACCGGCTGTCGGCGACCGAGCTGCCGGGCTCGAACATCGTCCTGCGCATCACCTTCACGGGCGAGCGCGCGACCTCCCCGGTGATCAGCGCGATCAGCCGCAAGCTGAGCCTGGACCTGAACATCTGGCACGGCCAGATCGACGAGATCCAGGGCGCGCCCTTCGGGACGCTGGTCGTCGAGGCGATCGGCAACGCGCAATCCATCGAGGCGGCCATCAGCCTCCTGAAAGTCAACAAGCTCGGCGTCGAGGTGCTCGGCTATGCTGTCCCCGGAAATCTACGCGCTGCTGGCTAAGGCGCTTCTCAACACGCTGCACATGGTGGCGGTGTCGGGGATCCTGGGCACGCTCATCGGCCTGCCGGTCGGCGTGATGCTGGCCGTCACCGGCCGCGGCGAACTGCTCCAGAATCTCGCCTTCAACCGGATCGTCGGCGCCGTCGTCAACATGACGCGCTCCACCCCCTTCATCATCCTGGTGGTGGCGATCATCCCCTTCACGCGGCTGGTCGCCGGCACCTCCATCGGCACCACCGCGGCCATCGTGCCGCTGACGGTCGCCGCCGCCCCCTTCATCGCCCGCATCGTCGAGGGTGCCATCCGCGAGGTCGACCGCGGCCTGATCGAGGCGGCGCAGGCCATGGGGGCGACGCCGTTCCAGATCATCCGCAAGGTCCTCCTGCCCGAGGCCATGCCGGCCATCACCCTCGGCCTCACCCTGTCGGTGGTCAGCCTGATCGGCTATTCGGCCATGGTCGGCGCGGTCGGCGGCGGCGGGCTGGGCGACCTCGGCATCCGCTACGGCTACCAGCGCTTCCTGCCGGAGGTGATGCTGGCGGTGGTGCTGGTGCTGATCGTCCTGGTGCAGATCGTGCAATCGACGGGCGACTGGATCGCCCGCCGGGTCAACAAGCGCAACCTGAAGTCCTGAGGAGTTGGACATGGTCCGTTCCCGTCTGTTCGGCGCCCTGGCCGGCGTCGCGACCCTCGCCGCCGCCTTCGGCGCCTCCGCCGAATCCCTGCGGATCGGCGTCACCCCCGGCCCGCACGCCCAGATCCTGGAGGTGGTGAAGCCCATCGCCGCCAAGGCGGGGCTGGAGCTGACGGTGCTGGAGTTCTCCGACTACGTCATCCCGAACCAGGCCCTGGCGCAGGGCGACCTCGACGTCAACTCGTTCCAGCACCAGCCCTACCTGGACAACCAGGTGAAGGACCGCGGCTACGATCTGGTCAGCGTCGCCAAGACGGTGGTCTTCCCCATCGGCATCTACTCCAAGACGGTGAAGTCGCTGGCCGATCTGCCCAACGGCGCCAAGGTCGCCATCCCCAACGACCCGACCAACGGCGGCCGGGCGCTTCTGCTGCTCCAGGCCCAGGGCCTGATCACGCTGAAGGAGGGCGCCGGCCTGAAGGCGACCCCGCTCGACATCGCCGGCAACCCGCGCAAGCTCCAGATCCTGGAGCTGGACGCCGCCCAGCTCCCGCGCTCGCTGGACGACGTGGCGGCGGCGGTGATCAACACCAACTACGCGCTGGAAGCGGGCCTCGACCCCATCAAGGACGCCATCGCCCGCGAATCGGCCGAGAGCCCCTACGCCAACATCATCGCCGTGCGCAAGGCCGACCAGGACAAGCCCTGGGTCGCCACGCTGCTGGCCGCCTACCAGAACGACGAGGTGAAGCGCTTCATCCGCGAAAAGTTCAAGGACGCCATCGTCCCCGCCTGGTAGAAACCCCGGCGGGACGGGACGCGGCCACCCCGGCCATTGGATTGGCACATTGGATTCGCACAGGAGAGAGCACCGGCCACCGGCCGGTGCTTTCTTGCATCAAGCCCATCCGTTCTTCCGCAGGATCACGACGTCCTGGAACGACGGGTGCCGCCTTCGGAAATCGGCGACCTCCAGGATCCGGCTCCAGCGGCTGCGGACATAGTCTTCCTTGTAGAAGACGTTCGAGGAATAGGACCGCCCCGCCAGCCAGCGCAGGACCAGCCGGTCGCCCTCGAAGCCGCGGTCATCGGCGTCCAGCAGGGCGGCGGCGTCCGGATGCGTCATCACCGGCATCCACAGCGGCCAGTCGGGCGTCATGTCCCGCAGCGTGCCCTCGGTGTGGAGCGTGATCCAGGCGATGCCGCCGGGCCGCAGGATGCGCCTCAGCTCCATAAGCCAGGCCGTTTCCATCGCCTCGATATGGGTGAAGACCGAAAAGGCCGAGACGATGTCGACCGAGCCCGACTCCAGGGGCAGGCTGGGCACCGAATGGTTCTGGAAGGTTGTGATCGACGGCGGCAGGTGGGCGTTGCACCATTCGACGTGCAGCCGGTTGATGTCGCAGCCCATGGTTTTCATCGCCGGCGCTTCCAGCGCGGTGTGGCGCATGACGCGGCCGGAGGCGCAGCCGAAATCGAGATAGGCACGGGGGTCGGCCACCCCCAGCCGGCGGGCGGTGTCCAGCAGCATCCGTGCATCCTGAAGCCCCGAGGCCCAGTAGCTGAAATGGTCGGTGCCGAAATATCCCTCGCGGTCCTCGGTGGCGGGCAGCGGGTGGGTGTCGCGCGCAAGCTGGGCCGCGTAGTCCAGGCCCTCCCACCAGCCCATGCGGCTGTCCGTCGCCATGTGGGCGGCCGGCGGCGGCAGGACGTCGAAGCGTTTGTCCACACCGCTGTTGAGGCAGATGTAATTTTCCCAGATGTCCGCTCCGGAGGCGATGCTCGACATGTGCCGTTCCATATCAGTGGTCGGGGGGACATCGCCACCCGTCCCGCGCGGGGCGGAATCAGGACGATAGCGGTCGAGGTGGGGGACGAATATCCCGCCGCAGTTCGGGTCGGGGACGTGGTCGGCGGGGGCCGCCGATCCCCGCCAGGCGATGCCCAGGATCTGCGCCGTGTCGAACAGCCGGGTGCCGAACCCCGCCTCGCGGAAAACGGCCAGGCCGCGCTCGACGTGGGGCGAGGTCATGTCGTGGAGGACGACGATGGCGTCGTCGGCCAGGTGGCCCATGACGGCGCGGGCGTCGGCGGCGGGGGCGTCGCCGTCATGATCACCGTCGATGAAGACGAAGGACCATGGCCCGCCGTCGCCGTGCGCCCGCACCTCCGGGACGATCCCGGGGGAACGGCCGGGCCAGAGCCGGTAGTCCCCCGCGCCGGGATGGGCCGCGCGGACGGCATCCAGCGCCTTGCGCACCTCCGAGGCATGGCCGTCGTCGGCGAAGGCGGGGTCGATGCAGTCGAGCCGGAGCCCCGCCGCGAGCAGGTGCGCCGCGGTCCAGCCGAAATGGGTGCCGATCTCCAGCCCGCGTTTGCCGGCGAAAGGCCGGGCCAGCGCGTGGAGGCAGGCCGCCTCCTCGACCGAGGCATAGCCGGTCACCGGCCCGGTGTTGCGGCTGTCGCAGCGCCAGATGTGCGGAACGTGCTTGCGCAGGTATGGCCAGGGCACGGCCCAGGGATTCCCTGGCCGGGCGTGGGGGAAAAGCGGCAGCAGATCCGGCGGCGACATCCCCGGGGGAACATAGTCGTAGCGCTCGATCTCGACGCTTTCGCGCGGATCGGTCTTCACCGCGCCCCGGCCGGTGTAGTCGATGGTCCAGAACATCGGGCGGCGGTAGCCGGCATCGTTTCCGGCGAAATAGTCCTCGACCGCCTTCCGCGCCCCCTGCCAGTGGCCATAGTCATCGACGATCAGGACGCCGCCCGGCGCCAGCCGCGGGTAGAGATGCGTCAGCCCGGCCAGGGTGCTGTCGTGGAAATCGGTGTCCAGCCGCAAGAGCGCGATGCGGAGCGTCTGTGTGCGCGGCAGGGTCCGGGACAGGTCGCCGGGGACCATGCGCACCAGACGCATGTCATAGCCGGTGCCGGCCAGCGCCTCCCGCACGGCGTCCATGGGGACGGCCGCGCGGACCAGTTCGGCCACCGCTTCGCCCCGGCTTCCCGCCATCAGGTCGGCGGCGTGGTCCCCGTTCAGATCCCGGTCCTCGGGGCCCGGCGCCGTCATGCCGTCGAAGGTGTCGAAGAGGATCAGCTCGCGCTGCGTCTCGCCCCGCGCCAGAAGCGCCAGCGCCATCAGCATGGCGGAACCGCCCTTCCAGACGCCGCACTCCACGAAGGCCCCGGGAACCCCGTTGTCCAGAACCGCGTGGACCGCCTGCCAAAGGGCCAGACCGCGCTCGGGTCCGGTCATGGTGAAGGGGGCCACGCGCTCCCAGGCGGCGCGGAATTCCGCGTCCCCCATCGGCGCGCCGGTCCGCCCCGGCACCATCATGGAAGCCCCAGGGGCCAGCGCACCGAGCCGGACCGCTCCACGAGGGCCATCTGCGACCCGGCATGGCGGCGCTTGAAGTGCACCGTTCCGGGCACCGGCTTGTGCGCGACCCCCTCGGCGATGGTCCAGGCGTTCCAGTGCCAGTCCTCATGCCCGAAGCCGAGCCGCAGGTCGTTCCTGCGGAACGGGTACTTGCGGTAGAGGCCGGTGCGCGCGAAGGTCATCGCGTCCCAATAGTTCGCCCAATGCAGATACTCCGGGTCGAAGAGCGGGCCTTCGGAATCGATGTGCCACCAGAGGTTCCGCTCGTTGCCGAAGACCATGTTGCAGGCCGATTGGGCGATGCAGTCGGGCCGCCGTCCGATCAGCCTCCAGGCTTCGCCCAGCCAGTTCTCCGACCAGAGGTCGTCGCCGTCGAGGAAGGCGGAGCACTGCCCCCTCGCGGCGGCGATGCCGCGGTTGCGGGCCTGGCCCGGATCGCCCTCGTCGGTCTCCAGGACCGTCAGGGACAGGCCCTCGAAGGCGTTCCGGAGCACCGTCGCGGTCGCCTCGCTGGCCCGGTCGAGGACCAGGACGACCTCACAGCAAAGCCCGAGTTCCGCCTCGGCGCGGGCGACGGCGCGACGCGCGCTGTGTGCGGTGGCGCCGGCCAGAACCCCTTCGCGGTGCGCGGTCAGCACGACCGAGACATCGACGGTCTCCGCCATCTCAGGCCCCCTTCCCCGGCGGTGCGGCGATGGCCGCCAGCGACGCGCGGTAGCGGTCGCGGCTGTGGCGGACGCGCGCCCGCGCCTGCAAGGCGCGGCCGCGCCGGATCCGTTCCCCGGGCGAGGCGACCATCTCGGCGACCGCCTCGGCGTAGCGGGCCGCCGTCGCGCCCTCGTCCATCGGCCAGCCGGTGGTGCCGTCGATCAGTTCGGGCACGCCGCCCACCGCGCTCGCCACCATGGGAACACCCATCGCCGCCAGTTCGATCAGGATCGTCGGGATCCCGTCCCAGGCCGAGGTGTAGAGCCAGCCGTCCGCCCCGGCGAGCGGCAGGTCCCCGTAGGTCGTGAAGGGCGGGTGCAGCGTCAGGTTCGGCGGAAGGCCCGAAAGGTCGGGCGGCGCGTCCAGCACGGCCTTGCCCCAGCACTCGAAATCCACCTCCGGAAGGTGCCGGGCGATGGCCTGGACCAGATCGAACCGCTTCTGCGCGTCCAGCCGGCCGGCCCACAGCACCCTCTTGCGGCTGCGCCCGGCCGCGCCGGCCGCCTGCGCCTCGGCCACGGTGGTCTCGGGAAAGTCCGACATGGCGGGGGTGTGGATCACGCGCACCCGGTCGCGGTAGCCCCCGGCCAGATGGTAGCGCCGGATCAGCTGGTCGGCGAGCGCGGCGTTGTCGATCAGCGCGCCCGTCAGGTGGGGCAGGATGTTCGAGAAATACCAGACCGGATAGCCGGCCTCGATCCCCTCGGGCGTGCGGTCGGCGCAGAAATAGTAGGCGTACAGCCGCGTGACGAGGGCCAGCCGCTCGCCGTAGCGCACGAAGGTGTCGAAGGCGAGACGGCTGTTGACGTTGTAGACGGCGGCCGGGCGCAGGCGGACCAGAAGCGTGTAGAGGGTCCGCATCCGCCTGGACGGGGTCATCGCGTTCAGATGGGCGGAGAGATCGACCGCCGCCACGCCGGATGGGAACCAGTCGGGGCGCGCCCAATCGTCGGCGTCGGTGCGGACCACCAGAACCCGGCCCTTCTCTTGCAGGGTCGAGGCCAGCACGCCCGCGACGAAATCGGCCCCGCCCAGCTTGCAGAAGGGGATCAGCACGACCGCGTCGAACGGCCCTTCCGGAAGGAGGTGCCGGATCTCCGCGTATTCGGCCCAGGACTCGTCGTGCCAGGGCGGCAGGAAGGACGGCATGTTACGATCCAGCCCGCCGATGTCGGGCTCGATCGCCGCGGCCTCGCGGATGGTGGCTTCAAGCCGCCCCGAGACCAGGAAGTCCCGCATGCCCGCAAGACCGTCGCCGTCGCCGGATGCGGCGGCCATGGCCTCGCAGAAGGCGCGCGCCTGGGTCTCGCGGTTTCCCGAAAGGGAGGCGAGGCGGTTGCTCGGCACCGTGGTCAGGCGGTTGAAGCGGCGCCCCTCGAACTGGCCGAAGCGGATGAAATGCTCGAACAGGCTTTCGGGATAGCCGGCCAGATCGGGGTTGAGCGCCAGGTAATCCTCGGCCGAGAAGCCGGGGCTGGGCGAGACGCCGGCCGGGCCGCCATGCTTCAGCCAGTGATGGAAGGGCTGTTCCCAGGGCTTGGGCAGGGTGATGCCCAGGCGGCGCACCTCGGCCAGATAGTGGTCGGCCGAGAACATGGGGCCGGGCGGACGCCCGCCGGGAAAATCCAGCAGCAGATAGCGCAGGAAGGCGTCGGCGTCCGACACCGAAGCATCGAGCCCGCGCTCCCTGCGGTAGGCCCCGGCCGAAAACAGCGGCAGCACGAAGCGGCGCACGCGGTCGAGGTCCAGAAGGCCGAGATCGAATCCCAGTTGAGCCAGAAGGCGACGCACCGCGTCGCTGAAGGCCGAATCGGCGGCCCTTTCCATCAGGGACAGCGACATGGCCTCGGAGGACGGGTAGCGGGCGATGCGCCCCACCGTGGCATAGTGCAGGAGGGGGGTGGGCGCCGGCGTCCCGGCGCCCATGAATTTGCGCGCGTAGTAGGCCGCGTCGAAAAGACGGTTGGGAGCGCGGCCTTCCCGCCAGCCGTGGCGGTTGTAGTGCCAGTGGGGCGAAACCCCGTTTGCGGCGATATCCGGATAGGCGTGCAGGTAATGCGCCGCGTCGAAATGGGGCGCGGTCAGCACGGCGATGGTTTCGCTGCCAAGGCTGCCGGGCAGCGCCGCCAGCGCCGCCAGCGGATCGGCCTTGCGATCCTGCCGCATGGCCGGCATGCGACGGTGCGCGTCGCCGGAATTGGTCGGAAGGCCGATCCCGCGCCCGTAACGCAGGTAATGCACCAGCGGGCAGATGTCGGCCGCGTCGTTGTGCATGAAGGCTTCGCGGTAGAAGACCGTGTCGAAGCCAGCGGAGGGGTTGCGCCCCTCGCGCCAGCCATGGACGAGATAGTGTTCGAGCGGCGTCATGTCGGACAGGGCGACGTCCGGGTATCGCTCGACATAGCCGGCCCCGTCAAAGGCGTCCGCCAGCTCGGGAAGCGCCGCGATCAGATCCTCCGTGGGGGGTGCGTATCCGCCCGCCGCCAGCGCCTCGGCCCGGTTGCGCGGGACCCCGGCGGCGCGCCCCACCCGGTTGTAATGCAGCAGCGGGCAAAGGCCGGGGTGCGTCAGGCCCGAAACCGCAAGGCGGTAAAAGGCGGTGTCGAAGCCTGCCGAAGGGTTGTAGCATTCGATCCAGCCGCAATTCAGGTAGTGATCGAGCGGATCCGCCATTCCGGCGCGGACGTCGGGATAGGAACGCCTATAATATTCGGCATCGAATCCGTCCGCATCCTCCGGACCGGCGATACGGATCGAGCCCTGCTCCGGTCCGATGCCCGGTCCGTCCACATCGGACATGCGATGGTCCAATCCCATTTGACGCCGAATCCCCTTCGCCTCCGCAACCGGCCGCCCGAAATGGCAGGCCATCCGTCACCCGCACTGCTCCTGCACCCAGCGCCAGGTTTCCCCGACACCGGCCGTCAGCGGTATCCGCGGCGCCCAGCCGAAGGCGGCCCTGGCGCGCGAGATGTCCAGGACCACGCGCGGCACGTCGAAGAGGCGGCCCGGCTTGAAGACGGGGTGCAGGTCACGCCCCACGGCCCGCGCCACGGTCTCGACGAGGTCGGCGATGGACACCCCTTCGCCGCTACCGGCGTTGTAACTGCCCGAAACGTCGGAAGCCAGCGTCCGCGCGCACAGTTCGGCAAGGTCACGGACATGGATGAAATCGCGCACGATGCTGCCGTCGCCCCAGATCTCGATCGGTTCGTCGCGCGCGATCCTCCAGAGAAAGGTGCCGATCACCCCCTGCACGCCCGTGTGCCCCTGGCGCGGGCCGTAAGGATTGGAGGCGCGGAGGACGCAGCAGCGCAGCCCGTAGAGATGGCTGTACATGTGCAGATACTTCTCGACCGCGGCCTTGACGACCCCATAGGAATTCAAGGGCTGAAGCGGATGATCCTCGCTCACCGTCTCGTCCCGCGGAACGCCGTACACCGTGCCGCCGGAGGACAGGTACAGGATGTTGCGCACGCCGACCGACCGCATCACTTCGAGCAGGCGGACGCTGCCCACCAAATTGGTGGTGATGTCGGCGACGGGATCGAGGTTCGAGGTGTAGGGAACCGTCGAGCTGGCCAGATGGATCACCGCGTCCATGCCGAGGACCGCTTCGGCCACCAGCGCGCCGTCCGAAAGGTCACCTTTCACATACTCGACGCCGGGAACGGGAGGGCGGAAGGTTTCGGGGCGGCGGTCGAGGACCCGGATTCGGATGCCCTGCTCCTTGAGGACATCCACGACATGCGACCCGATAAAACCACATCCACCAACGACAAGCACCTTCATCCGTGTCAAGCCTTCTGAAAGCGCATGTTGATAAAAGCTGATGCCTGCCATGTGTTCGACGGGCAGAGTATCGATACCATATCTGGTGGTCAAGCCCGGCAAGAATGTCAAGGAGATTGCATGATGAACTTGTGATTTACTTCGTCATCCAATTCAAGGTATTTTCTACGTGCGGGCAAGATTGATTTGCGCCCGGACAAGCCCACCCTTCCACGGCGGGCCGTTGACGCGCGGGATGCGCGGGATGGGACCTCGCCGCCGCAAACAGGATCACCCGCCCCGATCCGCGGCGATGCCGTGCTTGCGCAGCTTCGCATAGAGGTTGGTGCGCGACAGGCCGAGGCTCCGCGCCGCTTCGAGCTTGTTGCCTTTCGCCTCGGCGAGCGCGGCGAGGACGAGCGAGCGCTCCAGCTCGTCCACGGCCTCGGCGAGCGGGCGTGACGTGGCCGGCGGAGCGGGATGGTGGAGGGCGGCCGTCGGAAGGATGTCCGCGAGGTCTTCGGCCATGATGCGCTCCCCGTCGGTGCGCACGTAGACCTGCTCTATGACGTTGGCCAGCTCACGGACGTTGCCGGGCCAGCCGTACCGGCGCAGCGCGTCGAGCGCCGCGGGCGTGAGATCGCGCATGGGCTGGTCGAGGCTTACGGCCACCCTCTCGGAGAAGCGGGAGGCGAGGATCTCCACATCCTCCTTGCGGTCGCGCAGGGGCGGAAGCTGGATCGGAAAGACGTTGAGCCGGTAGTAGAGGTCCGATCGGAACGCGCCGCTCCTCACCATCTCCGAAAGCGACCGGCTGGTCGCCGCGATGATGCGGACGTCCACCGCGACCAGCCGGTTGGAGCCGAGCGGCTCGACCTCGCGTTCCTGCAACACGCGCAACAGCTTGGCCTGGAGCGCCAGCGGCATGTCGCCGATCTCGTCGAGGAACAGCGTCCCCCCATGCGCCAGTTGGAACTTGCCGAGGCGCGGCTGACGGCCGGCGCCGGTGTAGGCTCCGGGCGCGACGCCGAAGAACTCCGCCTCAAGCAGGGTCTCCGGGACGGCCGCGACGTTGACGCCGACAAAGGGGCGGTCGGCCCGGTGCGACGCCGCGTGGATCGAGTGGGCGACCAGCTCCTTGCCGGTCCCCGTCTCGCCCAGGAGCAGCACCGCCGAACCGATCTGCCCGGCCTTGCGCACCAGCCGTTTCACCTGGAGCATGGCGGGGCTGAAGCCGATCAGGTTCTCCACCGTGTATTTCGACGCCCGGCTGGCGGCCAGCTCCTGCTCCATGCGGGCAAGCCGCGATTGCAGCGCGTTGAAGCGGTCGGCGATCGGCCGGAGATAGGTGAGGCTGTTCTTCAGGGCGAAGGCGATGGCGCCGATGACCTCCCCCCGCCCGTCGCGCAAGGGCAGGCGGCTCACCAGCAGCGTGTGCTCCCCGTAGCGCATGATGTCGAGCGGGAGGGAGCGGCCGGTTTCCACCACCTCGCGCATCCGGCTGTGCGGGATGACGCGCTCGACCGGCTGGCCCACCACGTCCGCCGGCGACCGGAATCCCAGCAGCGCCATCTGCTTCTCACTGAACCAGACATGCTTGTCGTTGGACCAGACGATGCGTGCGTCCTTGTCAACCAGGATGGCTCCGTCGATCATCTCGTCGATCATCACCATCAGAGCCCGCGCCGCCGCGAATGGCTCGTCCCGTTCCGCCGGCATGGTCCAGGGTCCTCCCGCGTCGCGCCCTGTCAAAATTTTGAACAGATCTTGTCAGGAATTGGCACAGGATGAAAGCGCTGATTCAAAGCGCCGATTCAAGGGGGCAACCCGCCGGCGATCGCGGGACGCTGTCCGGAATCGGATACGCACCACCCGCGGGCATTCCGCCCCGCCCGACCCAACGCATTGCCGCGCAACGATTTTCCATGATGGCACGCGCATTGCTTCATGCATCCTCAAAGCAAGGGGGGAAAACACGGGGCATGACAAGCCAGCGCATCGGCATCATCGGCGCCGGACGGATGGGGCACGGGATCGCCCAGGCTTTCGCCGTCGCCGGCCACCGGGTCGACATCCAGGAGCCCGATCCCGACCGTCGGGCCGGGGTCCTCGACCGCATCCGCCGCAACCTTGAAGAGCTTGGGGCGGATGTTGCGGCCGCGGACCGGATCCGGCCATGCGGGGCGCTCGAAGAGGCCGTGGCGGCCGCGGACATCGTCATCGAGGCGGTGCCCGAGGACCTGGACCTCAAGCAACGCATCGTCGCCGGGGTCGAGGCCGCGGCCCCGCCCCGGGCGCTCCTGGCGAGCAACACCTCGGTGATCCCCATCGCCCGGATCATGGCGCCGCTCCGGGACAAGAGCCGCGCCATGGGCACCCACTGGTGGAATCCGCCTCACCTGATCCCGCTCGTCGAGGTCATCCAGGCGCCCGACACCGGCGATGACGCGGTCGCCGCGATGATGGGGCTGCTGACCGCCATCGGCAAGACGCCGGTGCATGTCCGCAAGGACGTCCCCGGCTTCATCGGCAACCGCCTCCAGCACGCGCTGTGGCGCGAAGCGATCGCCCTCGTCCAGAACGGCGTCTGCGACGCCGCAACGGTCGACACCGTGGTCACGGCCGGCTTCGGCCGGCGCCTCGCCGTTCTGGGGCCGCTGGAGAACGCCGACCTCGTCGGCACCGACCTGACGCTTGCGGTGCATGAGCATCTTCTGCCCGATCTCGACCGCACGCCCGGCCCGCTGCCGCTGTTGTGTGAATTGGTTGCCTCCGGGCGGCTCGGCATGAAGGCCGGAAGCGGCTTCCGGACCTGGACGGAAGCGCAGCGGGCGGAGGCCGACAGCCGCCTGGCCGCCCACCTCCAGCGGCTGAACGGCGCCGGGCACGGCTAGCCGGCGCGGAGGCCGGGACCGGGTTTTCAATCTTCACGGCCCCTCGGGCCGGACAAACAGGAGGGCCATGCATGGCCGCGTCACAGAAGAAGGTCATCATCAGCTGCGCGCTGACGGGATCGATCCACACCCCCACCATGTCGGACGCGCTGCCGGTAACGCCGGACGAAATCGTGGAGCAGGGGGTCGGGGCGGCCGAAGCCGGAGCGGCGATCCTGCACCTGCACGCCCGCGATCCCCGCACCGGCCAGCCGACGCCGGACCCGGCGGTCTTCATGCAGTTCCTGCCGCGCCTCAAGCAGTCCACCGACGCGGTGCTCAACATCACCACCGGCGGCTCGCTCAGCATGACGGTGCAGGAGCGCCTCGCCGCCCCCCTCCAGGCCCGCCCGGAGATGTGCTCGCTCAACATGGGCTCGATGAACTTCGGCATCTTCCCGCTGGCCGACCGCTACAAGAACTGGAAGCACGACTGGGAGGAGCCCTATCTGCGCAGCACGGACGACTTCATCTTCCGGAACACCTTCCGGGACATCGCCTACATCCTGGAGCATCTGGGCGAGGGCTGCGGCACGCGCTTCGAATTCGAATGCTACGACGTCGGGCACCTGTACAACCTCGCCCACTTCCTCGACCGCGGGCTGGTGAAGCCGCCGCTCTTCGTCCAGACGATCTTCGGGATCCTCGGGGGCATCGGCGCGGAGACGCGCAACCTCGCCTTCATGCGCGAGACCGCCGACCACCTGTTCGGCGGCGATTACGAATGGTCCGTGCTGGCGGCCGGCCGCCACCAGATTCCCTTCACGACCATGGCCGCGGTCATGGGGGGCAACGTCCGGGTCGGGCTTGAGGACAGCCTCTATCTCGGCAAGGGCCGCCTCGCCCGCAACAGCGGCGAGCAGGTGGCGAAGATCCGCCGGATCATCGAGGAGCTGTCGCTGGAGGTCGCCACCGCCGAGGAGGCGCGCGCCATGCTCGGCCTCAAGGGGGCCGACCAGGTGGCGTTCTGAACGCAGGCCCCGTTCGCGTCCGAATTCACAGGGCCGCACCCGCGGCCGGGGCGGCGCGGCGAAGGCCGGCGCCCCAACACCTCCGAAGGAAAAGAGATGCGGAACAGAAACGCTGTCGTCACCGGCTCCACCAGCGGCATCGGCCTGGCGACCGCCCGCGCGCTGGCCGGGCGCGGCTGCCATGTGATGCTCAACGGCTTCGGCGACCGTGCGGAGATCGACCGGCTGTGCGCGGAGATCGCGGCGCAGAGCGGCACGACGGTCGCCTATTTGGATGCCGACCTGAGCCGGCCGGAGGAGGCCCGCGCCCTGATGGCGCAGGCGGCCGACAGGCTGGGCCCGATCGACATCCTGGTGAACAACGCCGGGGTGCAGCATGTGGCGGCGTTGCGGGAATTCCCCGACGACAAGTGGGACCTGCTGCTCGCGGTCAACCTGAGCGCCGCCTTCCACACCATCAAGGCGGCCGTCCCCTCGATGATGGAGCGGCGCTGGGGGCGCATCGTCAACACGGCGTCGGTCCTCGGCATGGTGGGAGCCCCGCACAAGCCCGCCTACGTCGCCGCCAAGCACGGCGTCGTCGGCCTGACCAAGTCCGTGGCGATCGAGGTCGCCGAGCACGGCATCACCTGCAACGCGGTGTGCCCCGGCACGGTGCTGACCCCCATCATCGAGCGGCAGATCGCCCAGCAGGCGCAGGTCACCGGCCTGCCGGAGGATCAGGTGCTGAAGGCGGTGTTCCTCGAAAGGATGCCGACCGGCAGGCTGGTGCCGCCCGACGAGGTCGCGGCGGCCATCGCCTTCCTGTGCTCCGATGCCGCAGCCTCCATCACCGGCGCCGTCATCCCCGTGGACGGCGGTTACACGACCCATTGACGCACCGGGCGGGGATCCCGGTCTCTTCCACCCATAAGAACCATAACCCTAGGGAGTGAACCATGCGCAACCTTCTCCTGGCCGGCGCCGCCGCCGCCGCCCTGGCGTCCGGTACGGCCCAGGCCCAGATGTCGGACGACGTCATCAAGATCGGCATGCTGTCCGACCGCTCCGGCATCTACGCCGACATCAACGGCGAGGGTTCGGCGGTGGCCGCGCGGCTGGCCGCCGAAGAGTTCGGCAACGCCATCAACGGCACCAAGGTCGAGATCATCGTCGGCGACCACCAGAACAAGGCGGACATCGCGGCCAACCTGACGCGCCAGTGGATCGACACCGACAAGGTCGACGTCGTCGCCGACGTGCCGAACTCGGCCGCCGCGCTGGCCGTCCAGGGCATCACGCGGGACAAGAAGCGCATCTTCCTGATGTCCGGTCCGGGCTCGACCGACCTGACGGGCAAGGAGTGCAGCCCCTACGGCTTCCTGTGGACCTGGGACAACCACGCCGTGGCCTCCTCCACCGCACGCGCGCTGGTCGAGCAGGGCCGGAAAAGCTGGTTCTTCGTCACCGCAGACTACGCCTTCGGCCATTCGCTGGAAGCCGAAGCCGCCAAAACCGTCAAGCAGCTCGGCGGCACCGTCAAGGGCAGCGTGCGCCACCCGCTGGGTTCCCCCGACTTCTCCTCCTTCCTGTTGCAGGCGCAGGCATCGGGCGCGGATGTGGTCGCCTTCGCCAACGCGGGCGGCGACACCATCAACGCCGTCAAGCAGGCCGCCGAGTTCGGCCTCCCCGAGGGTGGCCAGACGCTTGCCGGCCTGTTGCTGAACATCAACGACGTCCACGCGCTCGGCCTCGACACCGCGCAGGGGCTGATGATGGCCAACTCCTTCTACTGGGACATGAATGACGAAACCCGCGGCTGGTCGAAGAAATTCGAGGAACGGACCGGGCGCAAGCCGTCGATGAACCAGGCGGGCGTGTATTCGGCCGTCCGCCATTACCTCCAGACCGTGAAGGACATCGGCACCGACGATCCCGACAAGGTGGCCGCCAGCATGCGCGACAGGCCCGTCACCGACATGATGATGAAGGACGCCAGGATCGCCGCCAACGGCCGCGTGTTCAACAACATGTATCTGTTCCAGGTGAAGGCGCCGGGCGAGGCGAAACACCCCTGGGACTATCTCACGATGCTCAAGACGATCCCGGGCGAGCAGGCCTACATCAATCCAAAGGACAGCGGCTGCCCCCTGGTGAAGTGATCGGCGCCGGCCGACGTCGAACCGAAGGCGCTTGATGGTGGACGCCATCAAGCGCCGTCCGCATCACTCCCGGTAGGAAGCGTCCTCGCGGTCGAGCAGCCGGAGCATGGCCGGCCATTCCAGCAGGCCGTAGGGCCGGCGGGTCTCCGGCAGGTAGCTGTGGGCGACGCTCTCCGGGATCCCCGGCGCCGGCAGGTTGAGTTCGGTGTTGCAGGCCAGCGCGTCGAGCTGGACCTGGCAGGCGCGTTCCAGCCAGTACATGGCGTTGAACGCCTCGGCGACGGTGGCGCAGGCCACCAGCAGGCCGTGGTTGCGCAGGATCATGAAGCGCTTGCCGCCGAGGTTGGCGACCAGCCGCTCGCGCTCGTCGAGCCGGAAGGCCGGCCCTTCGTAATCGTGGTAGGCGACCTGCCCGTGGAAGCGCATCGCGGTCTGGCTGAGCGGCAGCAGGCCGACCTTCAGCGCCGCCACCGCCATGCCGGCGCGGGTGTGGGTGTGCATGACGCAGCCGACCTCCGGCCGGGCCGCGTGCACCGCGCTGTGGATGACGTAGCCGGCGGCGTTGACCTTGAGGTCGGCGTGGGGGTTCAGCACCTCCCGCCCCTCCAGGTCGATCTTGATCAGGCTCGACGCCGTGATCTCGCTGAACAGCCAGCCGTAGGGGTTGATCAGGAAATGCTCGTCCGGCCCCGGCACCCGGGCGGAGATGTGGGTGTAGATCAGGTCGCTCAGCCCGAAGCGGTGGGCGAGGCGGTAGCCGGCGGCGAGGTCCACCCGGGTCTTCCACTCCGCCTCGTCGACCCGGTCGCGCACGGCCCGCAGGCCGGCCGTCTCGGTTGCCGTCATCGCAATCTCCTTGTTCACTGCCCGGCCCGCCGGGCCTTGTTCACTGCCCGGCCGGCCGGGCCTTGTTCACTGCCCGGCCGGCCGGGCCGCGGGCGGGTCCGTGAAGCCGTAGAGCGCCGCCGGGTTGTCGACCAGGATGCGCCGGCGGGTGTCGGCGTCCGGCACCCAGTCGGCCAGCCGGTCGACGAGGTCGCCGTCGTTCGGCATCGGCCCGGCGATCGCCGGGTGCGGCCAGTCGCTGCCCCAGACCAGCCGGTCCGGCCGCCGCTCGACCAGCGCCCGCGCGATCGGCAGCACGTCGGCGTAGGGCGGCCCCTGGCGGGACAGCCGGTAGGGCGCCGACAGCTTGACCCAGCCGTTGCCGCCGTCGAGCAGGCGCAGCAGCGCCCGGAAGCCCGGATCGCCGGTCCCCTTGTCGGCCGGCAGATGGCCCATGTGGTCGATCACCACCGGCGTGGGCAGATCGGCGAAGCGCCGGTCCAGGTCCGGATCGGCGCTGACGTCGATCAGGAACTGGAGATGCCAGCCCAGCCGGGCGATCCGCCCGGCCAGCCGCCGCGCGTCCTCCAGCGGCGGCCCGCCCGCGAACAGCATGTTGAAGCGCACGCCGCGCACGCCGGCGGCGTGCAGCCGCTCCAGCTCGTCGTCGCCGACGCCGGCGTCCAGCACCGCGACCCCGCGCAGCCGGCCGCCGGCGGTGGCCATGGCGTCGAGCATGGCCCGGTTGTCGGTGCCGTAGACGCTGGGCTGGACGAGGACTCCCCGCTCGATTCCGACGATGGCGTGCATGCCGAGATACTCGGTGAGCAGCGCGTCGGGCGGGGTGTAGCTGCGCGGCGTCCCGTAGGGGTAGCGCTCCGCCGGCCCCAGCACATGGGCGTGGCAGTCGCAGCTTCCCGCCGGCAGCGCCCGGCGCGGGCGGCGCGGCAGGCGGTCGTGCGGCAGGGTCGCCGGCGGGTCGTCGGCGGGTATGGCGGCGGGTATGGC
>JAEZHQ010000489.1 GCA_023416455.1 Pseudomonadota bacterium
CTGGAGGCCCGCGACCGGGACGGCCGGCGGATGGCCGACGCGCTGCGCGCCTTCGGCGGCGACCCCGACCGCATCGCCGCGGCGGCGCGGCGCCCCGGCGACGCGCTGGCCTTCATCGAGCTGCACATCGAGCAGGGGCCGGTGCTGGAGGCGGCGGGGCTGCCGCTCGGCGTCGTCACCGCCATCAACGGCGCCTCGCGCTTCACCGTCCGGGTGGAGGGCGCCGCCGGCCATTCCGGCACGGTGCCCATGGCCGGCCGCCGTGACGCCCTGGCGGCAGCGGCCGAGATGGTGCTGGCGGTGGAGCGGGTGGGGGCGGGGACCCCCGGCCTGGTGGCGACGGTCGGCCGCATCGAGGCGCTGCCCGGCGCCGTCAACGTCATCCCCGGCCAGGTCCTCTTCACCCTGGACGTCCGCGCGCCGGAGGATGCGGTGCGCCGTGGCGCCTGCGCCGCCATCCGCGCCGCCATGGAGGCCGTCGCCGCGCGCCGCGGCGTCGGGCTGGCGGTGGAGCCCGGGCACGAGGCGCCGGCCGCCCCCTGCACCCCGGCGGTGGTCCGCCAGATCGAGGCGGCGGTGCGGCGGGCCGGGCTGCGGCCCCTGCGCCTGCCCAGCGGCGCCGGGCACGACGCCATGGCCTTCGCCGGGGTCCTGCCCATGGGCATGCTGTTCGTCCGCTGCCGCGGCGGGATCAGCCACAACCCCGCCGAATCCATCACCGGGGAGGACGCCGGCCTGGCCGTGCGCGTCCTCCTCGACCTCATCCGCCATTTCGAGCACGGGACGCCGACGCCATGACCGACGCCGCGCAACAACAGGCCATCCGCGATTTCCTGGCGGGGGCCAGGGACCGCCAGACCGACTTCCTGGCCGGGCTGGTCCGCGCCCCCTCCGACAACCCGCCCGGCGACTGCGCCCCCCACGCCGAGCGCGCCGCCGCCCTGCTGGAGGGGCTGGGGCTGGCCGTCGAGCGCCACCCCGTGCCGGCCGCGCTGGTTCAGGCCAACGGCATGCGCTCGGCCACCAACCTGATCGTCCGCCGCCGCTTCGGCGACGGGCCGGTGGTGGCGCTGAACGCCCACGGCGACGTGGTGCCGCCCGGCGAGGGCTGGACCCGCGACCCCTACGGCGCCGAGGTGGCGGAGGGCTGGATGTACGGGCGCGGCGTGGCGGTGTCCAAGTCCGACTTCGCCACCTACGCCTTCGCCCTGCTGGCGCTGGAGGCGGCCGGGCTGCGGCGCGGCACGGTCGAGCTGCACCTGACCTACGACGAGGAGGCGGGCGGCGAGATCGGCCCGAAATGGCTGCTGGAGGAAGGGCTGAGCAAGCCCGACCTGGCCATCGCCGCCGGCTTCAGCTACGCCGTGGTGACGGCGCACAACGGCTGCCTGCACCTGGAGGTGGAGGTCGCCGGCCGCTCGGCCCACGCCGCCCTGCCGATGACCGGGGTCGACGCGCTGGAGGCGGCCACCGCCGTTCTCAACGCCCTCTACGCCCACCGCCGGGGCTACGCCGCCACGCGGTCGGCGGTTCCGGGCATCGGCTCCCCGCAGCTGACCGTCGGGCTGATCCGGGGCGGCATCAACACCAACGTGGTGCCGGACCGCGTCACGCTGCGGCTCGACCGCCGCATGATCCCGGAGGAGAGCCCGGAGGCGGTCGAGCAGGACCTGCGCACCGTCATCGCCGCGGCGGCCGCGGCCTTCCCGCAGGCGCGGGTTGAGGTCCGGCGCATCCTGCTGGCCCGGCCGCTGACCCCGCTTCCCGGCACCGACCGTCTCGCCGCCGTCCTCTGCGCCCACGCCAGCCGGGTCATGGGCGAGCCGGTCGAGGCCAAGGGGGTGCCGCTCTACACCGACGCCCGCCACTACGCCGCGGCCGGCGTCCCCATCGCCCTGTTCGGCGCCGGCCCCCGCAGCATCGAGGAGGCCAACGCCCACCGCGCCGACGAGCGGCTGCCCCTGTCCGACCTGTTCAAGGCGACCGAGGTGGTGGCGCTCGCCCTGTCCGATCTTCTCGCCGCCGATTGAGCGCCGGCCCGCGTCGAACTGAACCGCGCCGGGTTTCCCGGATGCCGATTTGGTTGGGCCGTTCTGACCCGAGGAGAGGTGTACCGCAAGACCTCCTCCGTCCCGACAGCGACCTGACCGAACAGGGTTCAGCAAGTAAGGAGCCGGGCCAGCCGTGAAGGAGAAGAACCGGCGGCCCGGACCCATCTCCCTTCACCCCCATCTCCCTTCACCCCATCTCCCTTCACATGGCGAAATGCCCCCTGCACTGCAATTCTTGCGGGCCGCCCGCCGCGTCGTAAACGGCTGCCTTCATCGCTGGTTTTTCCAGCATGTTGGTTCAGGCGGTCTGCGGAACCCGTGCGATCACCTTGATTTCGAAGTCAAAACCGGCAAGCCAGTTCACTCCGACAGCGGTCCAGTTGGGAAAGGGCTTCTGAGGGAACACCTTGTCTTTGACAGACATGACGACCTCGAACTGGGTTTCCGGATCGGTGTGGAAGGTGGTCATGTCCACGATGTCGTCGAACGTGCCGCCGGCCGCTTTCAGAACCTCGCCAAGGTTGTCGAAAGCCAGCTGAACCTGCTTTGCGAAATCGGGCTCGGGCGAGCCGTCCTCGCGGCCGCCCACCTGCCCCGAGACAAAGAGCAGATCGCCGGACCGGATGGCAGCGGAGTAGCGGTGCATCTCGTAGAGAGCCTGCCGGCCGGCAGGGAAGATGGCGTCGCGCTTGGACATTCATGTCTCCTTGTTCAGATCGGATGAGAGCCTGCAATGAAGGCCGGTCCCCATCGATTATCGGGAACCACCTCGCTGAGGCAGGAGATAGCTGTCCTGGGGCTGTGCGATTAGTCGTTGAAATCGGCATGGGTTGATGCAAAATCACCATCAATGATGCGCCCCTCCCTCAACGATCTCACCGCCTTCGTGGCCGTTGCCACCCATCGCAGCTTTCGCCGCGCGGCGGATGAACTCGGAACGGCGCCATCCACGCTGAGCCACGCGATGCGGGGGCTTGAGGATCGGCTGGGCGTACGCCTCCTCAACCGGACGACCCGCAGCGTCTCACCGACCGAAGCAGGGCTTGAGCTTCTCAGCCGCCTGCAAGTCGTGTTGGCATCCCTGGATGAAGCGCTGGACGCCGTCACTGTCTTCCGAGGCAATGTGGCGGGCAGAGTTCGGATCAATGCACCGCGGGTGGCCGCGGCCGTTCTCGTCCGTGACATCGTCCCGCGCGTGGCGGAACGGTTCCCCGACGTGACGGTGGATCTCGTCGTCGAGGGGCGGCTGATCGACATCGTATCAAGCGGCTTCGATGCGGGTGCCCGTCTGATCGACTCGATTCCGAAGGACATGATCGCGGTGCCGCTCCCCGTCCCAATGGGGTTCGTCTGTGTCGCATCCCCGGCCTATCTCGATCGGGCCGGTGAGCCGACAACTCCGGACGAACTTCGGCACCATCGCTGCATTGGCCACCGCATGCCGAGCGGCAGGCTGTACCGATGGGAGTTCGAGCGGGCCGGGCAGGAGTTGACCATCGATGTCGACGGAACTGTGGTTCTCGACGATGAGGAGCTGATGGTGGACGCGGCCGCGCAGGGCTTGGGGATCGCATATGTGGCGAGCTGGGCTGCGGAAGCGGCCCTCGCGGAGGGGAGGTTGCGAACCGTGCTGTCCGACTGGATGCACGAGCCGGAGAGGGTGGCGGTTTACTACCCCGGGCATCGCGCCGTACCGCCGCCATTGCGGGCATTCCTTGATGTCATTAGGGACGTGCTGGTCCAGCCGGCATCGCGGATCGGCGGGACCGCATTGCAGACGTCCCAGGGCCAATGAGGCACGACAACACAACCCTGAACTGGAGAAATTTCCTCACAATCACGGTCATGGCCGGCGGCTGAAAGAAGTTTACGCATCCCACCGAGATGATTGCGTCGACGCCCAGGTGGATAGCTTCCCACAGCGCTTCCTTTGTCCACACCGCGACCGTCTTCAGGTATGCCTTGAGCTTGGAGAAAGCCATCTCGATTGGATAGAAGTCGGGGCTGTAAGCTGGCAGGAAGCGCAGTTCGGCGCTGGCGCGCTCAATACCCTCCCGCGCCCCCCGCTTGTGGGCAAGCAGATCGTCCATCACCATGACGTTGCCCGGCCTCAGCGTCGGTGCCGGAACCTGCTCGACAACGGCCACGAAGGCCGTGCCGTTCATCGACCCGTCCAGCATTATGGACGTGGTCATGCTGTCCAGCCGGTGGCCGCCAACGAACGCAGTGAACTTCCAGCATCCATGTGGTACCGGGGCACGGCAGCGCTTGGCCCCCCAGGACTCGACCGTCGCTCTTTGTTCCTGGTATGTTCGATTTTAGCGTTGTCTGCCGAACAAATGTCGCGATGTCCTCTTTATGGCGGCGAGGGCGACGATTGAGTGCTCGGCGGCGAGGGCGACGCCCTGGATCACCTTGGGCAACAGCCGCGGGCGGCCCGCCAGGGTGGCCGCCAGGACGCGCCGGGCAGCCATTCTGCGGTTTTGAACGGGAAAGGCTTGCAAAACTCCTCGCCGAGTGCCTTTTGACGGGGATCCCGCCGCCCGAACCGAGCGCATGGTGCAAGAATGCTGACCCAGAAGGCCAAATACGCGCTGCGCGCGCTGATCATGCTGGCGGAGCGGCCGAGCGACGAGCTGGTGCTGATCGCCGAGATCGCCGAGCGGGAGAACATCCCGCGCAAGTTCCTGGAAGCCATCCTGGTGGAGCTGCGCAAGCAGGGGCTGCTGTTCGCCAAGCGCGGCAAGAGCGGCGGCTACCGGCTGGCCCGGGATCCCTCGCAGATCACCTTCGGCGAGGTGATCCGCCTGATCGACGGTTACATCGCCCCCATCCCCTGCGCCAGCAAATTCGCCTACAAGCCGTGCGCGGACTGCCACGATCCGGCCACCTGCTCCACCCGCTGGCTGATGATCCAGGCCCGCGACGCCGCGTCGGAGGTGCTGGACAAGCGCACGCTGGCCGACGCGCTGCGCCATCGGGTGGCGGTGGGCGAGATGGCCGCGCATTTCGACATATAGGCGGTCCGCGGAGGCGGGCGGCCTATATGTCGAAATCAGACGGCCCGCGGAGGCGGGCCGTCCTGCGGGTGAGTTTTTCTCATTCGCGATAGGAGAACAAGTCGTTTTCCCTATCGGATTCCTGCGTTTATAGTCGGCGGCCCGCCCCTGCCGCCACCCACCCCCGCCCATGACGCACATCACGACGCCGCTGGTTTTCTGCCTGGGCCTCTCGCAGCTCGTCTGCTGGGGGATATCCTATTACCTGATCGGCATCTTCGGCGGCGCGATGGCCGCCGACCTCGGCTTCAGCCTTTCGGTCGCGCACGGCGGCTTCACCGCGGCGCTGTTCGTCATGGGGGCGGTCTCCTCCCAGGTCGGGCGGTCCATCGACCGCTGGGGCGGGCGGCCGGTGATGGTCGTCGGCTCGCTCCTCTTGGCCGCGGGATGCCTCGGGCTGGCCGCCGCGCAGGGGATCGCCGGCTATTACGCCGCCTGGGCGGTCCTCGGCCTCGCCATGCGGATGACGCTGTACGACGCGGCCTTCGCCGCGCTGGCCCGCCTGGGCGGGCCGCTGGCGCGGCGGCCCATCTCGCAGATCACGCTGCTGGGCGGGCTCGCCTCGACGACACTGTGGCCGGTCGGGCAGGCGCTGGCCGAGGGGCTCGGCTGGCGGGGGGCGCTGTGCGCCTACGCCGGCTTCGCCCTGCTGACCGTCCCGCTGCACGTCGCCATCCCGCCCCGGCGCTACGAGCGGCCGGCATCCTCCGGCGACGCTCCGGCCGCGGCCGGGGAAGGGGAGGGCGCCCGGCGGGGCGCCGCGGCGGCCCCCGTCCTCTACGCGCTGATCGTGGCGGCGACCGGGGTGCTCAATTCCGGCCTGTCGGCGCACATGATCGGCATCCTCTCCGGCCTCGGCATGGGGGCGGCGCTCGCCGTGTGGATCGCCACGCTGCGCGGCATCGGGCAGTCGTCGGCGCGCCTGTGCGAGGTGCTGTTCGGCCGCCGCCTCTCCGCGACGGCGCTCGCCGTGCTGGCCACCGGGCTCCTGCTGCCGAGCTTCCTGGTCGGGCTGGCAAGCGGGCAGGCGCTGGTGGCCGGCGTTCTCTTCGCCCTGCTGTTCGGGGCCGGCAACGGCCTGGTGACGATCGTGCGCGGCACGCTTCCTCTGGCCCTGTTCGACCCGCGGACCTACGGCGGGACGGTCGGCCGCCTCGTCACGCCCAGCTTCTACGCCGCCGCCCTGGCGCCGCTCGCCTACGCCGCCGTCATCGAGCGTTTCGGCGAGGCCGCGGCCCTGCATCTCTCCTTCGCCCTGGCCGCCGTCGCCTTCGCCGCCGCCGCGGCCCTGCACGCTACCACCCCGCGCTGAGCGGCGGCGTCACGCCGCGCGGCCGGGATGGTCGGACTCGAGCAGCGCCTCGACATAGGCGCAGACCGGGGCGAGCAGGGCGGGCCAGTCGTTGTCCGTGCGCTCCAGGACGGCGGCGCGCGCGCGGTCGCGTTCGGCGGCGATGCCGGCGGCTCCCAACTCATGGAAGATGTGCCGCAGGTTGGCGCGGTTGCCCTCCATCCGCGCCGGATCGTAGGACCAGGTGAAGCGCGCGTTGCCGGCCCCGTCCCACCAGTCGTCATGGCCGAAGACCGCGAAGCCCGACACCAGATACTCGATCATGTTGATCGGCCCGGTCTCGGAGAAGGAGGTGTTGGCGACGATCAGGAAGTGCTGGCGCAGGAAGGCCATCAGGTCGGCGCGGGTCTTGTCCACATAGGCGGTGACGCTGAAATCGCTGTTCTCCCGGAGGTCCAGGGCGCGGAGCGTGGCGATCAGCTCCGCGGAGTTCTTGCGCGGGCCGGCGTGGTAGACCAGCATCCGCGGCTTGTCCGGCGGCGGCGCGGCGGCGAAGCCGCGCGAGAACACCGCCTTGTCGATGGGGTGCGGGTGCACCGACAGGACGCGCGCCAGCGACGCCATGTGGTCGTAGCAGTCGGCGACCTGGGGATCGCGCGCGGCGATGCGGCGGATCGCCACGTCGTTGCTGAGCACGGCCAGCGCGTACTGGCCGCGCAGCCAGCCCTCCGTCCCGGCCACCGGATCGACGGGCCGGTCCAGCCCGTGGCGGCGGAACGCGGCGTGGCGCCACTTGTCCACGTCGAAGTTGGAGTTCTCGATCAGGACCGAGCGCTTCCACCACGCCAGCGCCGGGTGCGGCAGGAAGGAGACCAGGACGTCGCGCCCCTCCGGGGCCAGCGGCGCCGCCCAGGGGGAGAAGACGACGCGCCGGCCGAAGCGGCGGGCCAGCGCGTGGAACACGAAATGGCTGATCTGCGCGTGCCAGTGGAGCGCCGCCGGATAGGCGTCGGGCGCCATGGGGAAGGA
>JAEZHQ010000550.1 GCA_023416455.1 Pseudomonadota bacterium
CCCGGGGTCGCGCCGCCGGCCCTCCGGCAGCGGGCGGGGCGGCCGGACGGAAGCGCAGCCGCGGCCGGCCGTCCCCGTCGCGGTCGAACAGCGGGGCCACCGCCATGCCGACCCGCAGGCCGTCGAACGGCGCCTCCGCCAGCTCGGCGACGAAGCGCAGCCCCGGCGCGTCGGCGAACTCGACCAGCCCGACGGCGTAGGGCAGGCTCCCCGCCCGCTCGGGGTCGAAGGCGCGGCGGATCACGGTCCAGCTGTAGAGCGTCCCGCCGCCCGCCACCGCCCGCCACACGATCGCCGCGCCGCGGCAGTGCGGGCAGCGGGGCAGCGGGTACCAGTGGAAGCGCCCGCAGTCGGCGCAGGCCGGGAAGCGGAGCGCGCCCTCGGACAGGGCGGCGAAGAAGGGCGCGAATTCCGCCGGCCGGCCGGCCTCCCGCTCCTCCGCGGCCATCACGCCCTCCCCAGCAGAAGCACGCCGAAGTCCGGCATCGACAGGCCGGACACCATGGCGACCTCGGCCCCCGCCACCTGCGCCGCCCCGGCGGCGCCGCGCAGCTGCCGCACCGCCTCCACCACATGCTCGACGCCGAGCAGGTAGCTGTGGGCGAGCAGCCCGCCATGGGTGTTGATCGGCAGTCCGCCGTCGATGGTGGTGCCCGTCTCGCGCATGAAGGCCGCCGCTTCGCCCTTGGCGCAGAAGCCCAGATCCTCGACCTGGAGCAGGCAGGAGACGGTGAAGCAGTCGTAGAGCTGGAGGAGATCGACATCGCCGTGCGCCAGCCCGGCCTCTCCCAGCCCGCGCTCCGCGGCCCGCCGCGCGGCGCCGAAGCGCAGCAGGTCGGCGGGCTGCGTGAACACGTCGTCGACGTTGACCGGCTCGCTGGCGAAGGCACCGCCGAGCACGGCGACCGGCCGCTGGCGCAGGTCGCGCGCCCGCTCCGCCGTGGTCACCACGAAGGCGCAGGCGCCGTCGCTGATCAGGCAGCAGTCGGCGACCCGCAGCGGGTCGGCGACCACCGGCGAGGCCAGATAGTCGTCGAGCGACAGCGGCCGGCCGAGCTGGCCGCCGCCGTTGCGCAGGGCGTTGGCGCGCTGGTTGACCGCGATCCGGCCGAGATCCTCCTCGGCCAGCCCGTAGTCGTGCCGGTAGCGGTTGGCCCACAGCGCGAAATAGGCGGGCTGCCCGACGAATCCGCTGGGCTTCTCGAAGGCCGACTTGGCGGGGAAGAGGTCGTGGAAGGCGTAGGGGCCGCCCGGGCGCGACCCCCAGTCCACCCCGAAATAGCACAGCACCACCTCGGCCCGGCCGGCGCGGATGGCCTCGCGCGCCACCAGCGGCATGCAGGCGTTGCCGGCCCCGCCCCAGGAGCTGCCCGCGGAGAAGCGCCGCTCGATGCCGAGCTGGGCGGCCACATACTCCTGCGGCACCGTCATGGGCATGATCATGGTGTCGCAGACCATCCCGTCCACCTCGGCGGGATCGAGCCCGGCGTCGGCCAGCGCGGCGAGGCAGGCTTCGACGACCAGCGGGCGGATGCCGCGGTCGGACCGGCGCACCGGCGGCGTGGCGCCGATTCCGGCGATCATCGCGTCGCGTGCCATGCTGCTTGCGTCTCCTTCCTTGCGATCACGAACCGCTTCCGGCCGGTGCGGCCAGCCGGAAGCGCGGCAGCCGCCGGCCGCCCGGCCCGTCGTCCCAGACCAGCGCGACCGCCGCCCCGACGGCGAGATCCTCCGGTGCGGCGTCGACGACGTTGCTGACCAGCCGCACCCCGCCGCAGTCCGGGAACTCGACCAGCACCACGTTGTAGGGCACCGCCCCGTCCGCCGCCGGGTGGGCGGGGTGGCGGACCACGGTGAAGCTGTAGAGGCGCCCCATGGGCGGCGCCTCCACCCATTCGCTGCGGGCCGAGCGGCAGGCGGCGCAGAGGGGGGTCGGGGGATGGCGGAAGCGCCCGCAGTCGGCGCAGCGCTGGAAGGCCAGCCGCTCCTCGGCACAGGCCGCCCAGAAGGGGGCGTCGTCGGGCGTCGGGGTGACGGCGGGAAAGCTCAGCGGCAGGTAGGGCATGGGTCAGATCCGTCCGAGGATCGCGGCGCTGGTGGGGGAGACGGCGGGGCCGCTGGTGACCAGGCAGGTCGCCGCCCCTTCGACCTGGGAGGTCGACCGGCCGCGCATCTGCCGCACCCCTTCAAGCGCCAGGTTGAGGCCGTGGATGTAGGCTTCCGCCAGGCTGCCGCCGGCGGTGTTGACGGGCAGCCGCCCGCCGCGGTCGATGGCCCCGCCGGCGACGAACGGTCCCCCCTCGCCGCGCCCGCAGAAGCCGAAATCCTCCAGCGCCATCAGCACCATGCCGGAGAAGTCGTCGTACAGCTGGGCGACGTCGATGTCGTCCGGGGTCAGCCCGGCCCGGCCGTAGAGGTCGCGGGCGAGGGAGGCGGCGTTGGTCGAGGCGAACAGCTCGTCGGGCATGTTGAAGCCGCCGAGCGGCCCGGTCCCCCAGCCCGGCTCGCTGCCCTGCCCGGCCGCCAGGATGGCCACCGGGGCGCAGCGCAGGTCGCGCGCCCGCTCCAGCGTGGTGACGATCAGGGCGCAGGCGCCGTCGCTCTCCAGGCAGCAGTCGTAGAGCCGCAGCGGGTCGGCGATCAGCCGCGACGCCATGTAGGTCTCCAGCGTCAGCCGCCGCTCCCGCATCACCGCGTTGGGGTTGCGGCCGGCGTTGTCGTAGCAGGCGAGCGGGACGCGGGCCAGATGCTCGGGCCGCGTCCCGTAGAGCGCCATGTGCCGGCGCACCAGGAGCGCCATCATCGGCGGCGGCGAGAAGAGGCCGAAGGGGAAGATGAAGTTGCTCCCCGGCGCCCAGGGATGGGCGGTCCGCCCGTAGCGGAAGGACTGGCCCTGGCAGACCCCGCGGTAGACGGCGACGTGCCGCGCCGTGCCCGCGGCCACCGCGGCGGCGGCGTGGGCGACGGCCCCGCAGGCCCCGCCGCCGCCGCCCCCCCACACCATCGAGGCGAAGCGCAGCGGCCCGGTGCCCAGCGCCGCCTGCATCAGCGACGGCTCGTTGCGGTCGTTGGCGTAGGAGGCGAAGCCGTCGATGGCCCCGGGGTCGAGCCCGGCGTCCGCCGCGGCGGCCAGGACCGCCTGGGCGGCGAGCTGGAACTCGCTGCGGTCGGTGATCCGCCCCCAGCGGGTGAACTCGGTCTGCCCGATGCCGACGATGCAGGGCTGGCTGGCGCCGCCCATCGCTCAGCCCCCCGCCGCCGGCGCCGCCCCGCCCAGCTTGCGGGCGCGCTCCCGCTCGCGCAGGTCGCGGCGGCGGATCTTGCCCGTCGTGGTCATCGGGAAGTCCTCCACGAACTCGATCTCCCGCGGGTACTGGTAGGCGGCGAGGTGGCGGCGCACATGGTCCTGGATCGCGGCGGCCAGCGCCTCGTCCCCCGCCTGGCCCGGCTGGGTCCTGACGAAGGCCTTGACGATGGTGCCGCGGATGGGATCGGGGCTGCCCACCACCGCGACCATGGCGACGGCCGGGTGCTTCATGATGCAGTTCTCGACCTCGGTCGGGCCGATGCGGTAGGCGCCGCTCTTGATCAGGTCGTCGTCGCGGCCGACGTACCAGAAATAGCCGTCCTCGTCCCGGTAGCCGGAATCGCCGGTGATCAGCCAGCCGTCGCGCATCTTGTCCGCCGTCGCCTGCGGGTTGTTCCAGTAGCCGAGGTAGAAGATGGGGTCCGGCCCCCGGGCGGCCAGGACGCCGACCTCCCCGGGCGGAAGCTCGCGCCCGTCCTCGCCCAGAACGGCGACCCGGTGGCCGGGGGTCGCCCGCCCGATCGAGCCCGGGCGGGCCGGGAACAGCCGCCCCGAATTGCCGGTCAGCAGGTTGGCCTCGGTCTGGCCCCAGAACTCGTTGATGGTCAGCCCGAAGACCTCGCGCCCCCACTCCAGCAGCTCGGCCCCCAGCGACTCGCCGCCGCTCTTCATGCTGCGCATGGCCAGCGGCCAGCGGGAGGCGGGGGCGGGCACCTCGCGCATCATCTTGAGCGCGGTCGGCGGCATGAAGGCGTTGCGCACGCCGTGGGCGGCGATCAGGGCGAAGGCGCGCTCCGGGTCGAACTTGCGGAAGCGGTGGGCGACGATGGGGACGCCGGCTTGCCAGCTCGGGAACAGCGAATCGAGGAGGCCGCCGCCCCAAGCCCAGTCGGCGGGCGTCCAGAACAGGTCGCCCGGCTGCGGGAAGCCGTCGTGGGTGAAGTCGATGGCCGGGACATGGGCCTCCAGGAAGCGGTGGGCGTGCAGGGTGCCCTTGGGGCTGCCGGTGGTTCCCGAGGTGTAGATGAGCAGCGCCGGATCGTCCGAGCGGGTCGGCGCCGCCTCCAGCGCGTCCGAGGCGTCGGCGAGCAGGGCGTGGAAGTCGAGCCCGTCGGCCGGGGACGCCGGGCCGACGACGAGGATGTGGGCGAGGTCCGGCAGCTCGCGGCGGATGGCGTGGATCTTGTCCACGTTGTCGGCGTCGGTGATGACCACCCGGGTCCCGCTGTCGGCGAGGCGGAAGTGGAGCGCGTCGGGGCCGAACTGGGTGAACAGCGGCATCGACACGGCGCCGATCTTGAAGCAGGCGACATGCGCCACCGCCGTCTCCGGGCGCTGCGACAGCACGGTGCCGACGCGGTCGCCGCGGCCCACGCCCAGCCCGCGCAGCGCGTTGCCGAGCCGGTTGGACAGGCGGCGGATGCGCTCGAAGCTGTATTCGGTCACGGTGTCGTCGGCGTCCACATAGACCAGCGCCCGGCGGCCGGGATCGGCGGCGGCGTGGCGGTCGACCAGCCCGACCCCGGCGTTGCAGAAGTCCGGGATCGACCAGCGGAAGTTCCGGTAGACGCTCTCGTAGGTCTCGCCCGATGCCGGCATGCTGCGGCCTCCTCCTTGGAACGGTGTTTCAGACGGCGGTGGTTCAGACATCGCGGGACCGGCCCTCCCAGTAGGGGGCGCGCAGGGCCCGCTTCAGGATCTTGTCGTGGCCGGCGCGCGGGAAATCGCTGCGGAACTCCACGCGGGCGACCCGCTGGTATTTGCCGAGCCGGGCGTTCCCCCACTCCAGGAGCCCGGCCTCCGTCACCGTGGCGCCGTCGCGCGGGATGGCCAGAAGCAGGGGCGTCTCGCCCCACTTCTCGTGCGGGATGCCGATGGCGGCCACCTCGCGCACGTCGGGGTGGGTAATGAACACCGCCTCGATGTCGGAGGCGAAGACGTTGATTCCGCCGGAGATGATCATGTCCTTGACCCGTCCGGCGATGTAGAGGTAGCCGTCCTCGTCGATGCGGCCGATGTCGCCGCTGCGCAGGTAGGTGCGCCCGGCACCGTCGCGCCAGATGATCGCCTCGGTGCGCTCCGGGTCCTTGTAGTAGCCCTTCATCAGGCCGGGTCCGTAGCCGACGATCTCCCCCAGCGCGCCGCGCGGGACCTCCCGGCCGTCGGCGTCGATGATGCGGATGTCGGCGCCGAAGATCGGCAGCCCGACCGAGCCGCGCTTGCCCCGGGCGAAGTCGGCGGGGCCGGCCAGCGTCAGGAACCCCTCGGTCTGGCCGTACAGCTCGTGGACCCCGACGTGGGGAAGCGCCGCCCGCAGCCCGTCATAGGTGTCGGCCATCAGCGGCGCCCCGGCGGACAGCAGCACCCGCAGCGAGCGGGTGTCGTGGTCGTGCAGGTCCGGCGCGCCGAGGAGGACGACCGCCTGGGTCGGCACCATGAAGGTGTGGGTGCAGCGCTCGCGCTCCACCGCTTGCAGGAAGCCGGTGGCGCTGAACCTGGGCAGCAGCACCAGCGTGCCGCCCCAGTAGAGCGTCGGCAGCATCATCAGCCAGGTGCCGTTGGTGTAGAGCGGGGTGGTGCACAGCGAGACCGCCCAGCGGTCGATCCCCAGCCCCGGCCCGCAGGCCAGCGCGTAGTTGTGGCGGGCGAAATGGCTGAGTTCGATGCCCTTGGGCGTCCCGGTCGTGCCCGAGCTGTAGATGATGATCATGCTGTCGGACATGGCGAGCGGGACCCGCGGCTCGTCCGCGGGCGCCGCCTCGATCAGCGGGTCGGCCGCCCGCCACCCCGCGGCGGTCCCCCCGGCGACGAGGAGGCCGTCCGCGCCCAGCCGGCCGAGGCGGTCGCGGACGGCGTCGGCCTGGCCGACCGTTCCCGGATCGGCGAACAGCAGCCGGGCGTCGGCGTTGCCGATCATGAGGGCCAGGGAGTCCGCGGCCATCATGAGGTTGAGCGGCACCACCACGGCGCCCGCCTTGATGACGCCCCACAGCAGCTCCACCGTCCGCACCGAGTTGTGCATGAGCACGCAGACCTTGTCGCCGCGGCGGACGCCGAGCGCGATGAGCGCGTTGGCGACCTTGTTGGTGCGCTCGTGCAGCGCGGCCCAGCTCAGCCGTTCCTCGCCGCAGACCACCGCCGTCTTCGAGCCGAGGAAGCGGGCGTTGACCGCGATGATGTCGGGAAAGAGAAGGCCGGGCTGGTCGACCAGCGGGCGGTCCGGCCCCTGCCCGGCCGGCGCCGGATGCGGCGCCGGGATGGCCTGCGTCATGGCGCTTGTCTCCTTGCGCGCGGCGGTGGCCAAGCAGGTTTTCCGAACTCCGCCCACACATGGGCGGACCGGGGGCGGGCTCGGAAAACCGGCAAAACCATGGAGTCCGCAGGGCTCGAAAGGCCGGGCCTGTGGCCCGATCTGGATAATCCTGCTTAGGGCTGGGGCGGCTAGGGCTGGGCGAGGACGAAGCGGTCGCCCTTCACCGTCAGGATGGCGGCGCCATAGGACGGCGCGCGCTCCGCGCCGATGGTGAAGGTGCCGTCGCCGAGCAGGGTCGGCATGCCCTTGATCCCCTCCATCGCGCCCTGGATGCCGGCGCGCGTCGCCCCGCCGTTGCGGATGGCGGTCTCGATCACCTGGAGCGCGGTGTAGCCGACGGCGGCCCAGTTGTCGGGGGCGGTGCCGTGCTTCTTGCGGTAGGCGTCCACGAAGGCCCTGTTCAGCTCCGAGGTGCCGTCCGGGAAATAGTCGGCGACCAGCACGGTCCCCTCGACCGCCTTGCCCCCCGTCTTGATGTAGGGCTGCGACACCACGCCCGGCGGGGCGAGGATGCGCACCGTCTCGGCGAGGCCGGCCTGGCGGGACTGGCGGACGAGGTTGGCCGCCTGTTCCGGCGGCATGTAGACCGAGATGGCGTCGATGTCGGAGTCGGCGAGCTTGGTGGCGAGCGCCGTGAAGTCGGAATCGGTCGAGGCGATCAGGTCCTCGCTGACCACGGTCACGCCGTTCGCCTTCCAATGGTCGCGGACGACGTTCTTCTGGGTCAGGAAGGTCTCGTTGTCGCGCACCGCCACCATGGCGACCCGCTTGACCTTCATGGTCTCC
Source organism: Pseudomonadota bacterium (assembly GCA_023416455.1). GTDB lineage: Bacteria > Pseudomonadota > Alphaproteobacteria > Azospirillales > Azospirillaceae > Azospirillum. Next base: position 7,407 of record JAEZHQ010000550.1, read on the forward strand.
ACGCCGTAGCGGGCCAGCGCCACCATGATGTCGGGCGGGGCGGCGGTGACGTTGAAGGACCATTTGCCGAACTTGCGCACCTCGGCCGAGGGCGAGTTGGTGAGCAGGGGCACCTGCTTCTCGTTGACCAGCGGCCCGACCGCGGTCACCTCGATGGTGGTGGCCGGCCCGACGATGGCGACCAGATCGTCGCGGGCGACCATCCGGCTGACCAGATTGACGGTCTGCGCCTTGTCGCTCTGCGAGTCCTCGACCAGGAGGGTCAGCGGGGCGCCGTTGATGCCGCCCTTGGCGTTGATCGCCTCGGCGGCCAGCTCGACGCCGCGCCGCATGCCGACCCCGACGAAGGCGTAGGGGCCGGTGAGGGCGAGCGGCGCGCCGATGACGATCGGTTTGGCGTTTGACGGCTGGGCGGCGGTCTGCTGGGCGGCGGCCGGTCCGGCCAGCGCCAGCCCGGCCAGGGCGGCCGCGGCGAGCCCCTGCAATGCCTTCTTCATTCTGGTCTCCTCCCTTCCTGATTCATGGTGTCCGCGGCGGCCGTCGGGACGGGGCCGGAGGCGCCGGGCGCCTCGCCCCCGCGGCCGAGGTAATGGGCGATGATGAGCGGATCGTCGGCGAGCGCGGCGCTCGGCCCCTCATGGACCAGGCAGCCCTGTTCGAGGACGTAGGCGTGGCGGGTCGAGGACAGGGCGCGCCGCGCGTTCTGCTCCACCACCAGGATGCCGAGCCCCTCGCGGTTGAGTTGCTCCAGCGCCGCGAAGACCTGCTTGGCCATGATCGGCGACAGGCCGAGGCTCGGCTCGTCGAGCATGAGGAGGCGCGGGCGGCCCATCAGGGCGCGGCCGATGGCCAGCATCTGCTGCTGGCCGCCGGACAGCACGCCCCCCGGCCCCCGCCGCCGCTCGGCCAGCGCCGGGAACAGCGCGTAGACCCGGTCCAGGTCGGCGCCCCCCGCGCCGGCGGCGCGCCGGCCGGCGGCCATCCGCCCCAGCGTCAGGTTCTCCTCCACCGACAGCGACGCCAGGATCTGGCGCCCCTCGGGCACCTGGATCAGCCCCATGCGCGCGATCTCGTAATCGGGGACGCCGGTGATGTCGCGGCCGTCGAAGACGACCCGGCCGGAGCGCGCGCGGACGAGGCCGCTGACGCTGTTGAGCAGAGTGGTCTTGCCGGCGCCGTTGGGGCCGATCAGCGCCACCATGTCGGTGGCGCCGACCGTGAGCGAGACGCCGTGCAGCGCCTCGATGCGGCCGTAGGCGGTGGTGAGCGACTGGATGGCGAGCATGGGCTCAGTCCCCGACATAGGCGGCGACGACCTGGGGATCGTCGTAGACGGCCGCGGGCGGGCCGGAGGCGATGAGGCGGCCGGCGTCGAGGACGTGGACCACCTCGCACAGCGCCATGACGAAGCGCATGTTGTGCTCGATCACCAGCAGCCCCGGCCCGCCGGCGGCGATCTGGCGGAGGATGGCGGCCAGCTCCTCGGCCTCGACGTCGTTCATGCCGGCGACCGGCTCGTCGAGGAGGAGGAGATCCGGCCCCGTCGCCAGCGCGCGGATGATCTCCAGCCGGCGCTGGTGGCCGTAGGACAGGCTCCCGGCCGGCTGGCGCGCGAAATGGGCCATGCCGAAGCGCTCCAGCAGGGCCTGCGCCTCCCCGGTCAGCCGCCGCCGCTCGCGGCCGGCGGCGGGCAGCCCCAGCAGGTTGGCGAGCAGCGAGGTCGTCTCGTGGCGGTGGAAGCCGATGACGACGTTGTCGAGGACGGACGCCTCGTTCAGCAGCCGGATGTTCTGGAAGGTGCGGCCCATGCCGGCGCGGGCGCGGCGGTGCGGCGCCAGGGCGGTGACGTCGGCGCCGCGGAACCGGATGGTCCCGGCGGTGGCCCGGTGCATCCCGGTGATGAGGTTGAGGACGGTCGTCTTGCCGGCCCCGTTCGGGCCGATGAGCCCGGTGATGCGGCCGGGCGCGACCGACAGGCTGAGCCCGGCGACGGCGGTGACGCCGCCGAAGCTCTTGGAGACGGAGTCGAGGGCGAGCAGGGTCATGGCCGGACCTCCTTGCCGCCGGCCGGGGACGGCCGGACCTCTCCCCTGCCGCCGGCCGGGGACGGCCGGCGGGGTGCCGGTAGGCGGCCGGCCCGCCGGCCGGCCAGGCGCATCCGCAGCGTGTCGACGATCCCTTCGGGCATGTAGAGGATCACCAGGATGAGCAGGGCGCCGTGCACGAGGTCGTGCTGGCTGGCGAAGACCCGGCCGAACTCCGGCAGCAGGGTGAGGAAGACCGCCCCCACCACCGGGCCGGCCACCGAGCGCCGCCCGCCCAGCACCACCGCCGCCAGCGCCGCCACCAGCATGGAGAAGCCGAACTGGGTCGGCACCAGGCTGTAGCTGTTGAAGGCGTAGAGCCCGCCGCCGAGCCCGGCGATGGCGCCGGAGAGGGCGAAGGCCAGCGTGTGGTAGCGGGGGACCGAGACGCCCAGCGAGATCGCCACCGTCTCGTCCTGGCGCACCGCGTCGAAGGCGCGGCCGACCGAGTTGGCGGACAGGACGCACAGCAGCCAGACCACCAGGACCAGCGCCGCCAGAAGGTGCCAGCTCCCGACCGCCTTGGGGATGCTGTTGAGGCCGAGCGCGCCGCCGGTCAGGGACTCCGCGTAAAGCGCGAGCGAGATGACGATCTGCACGAAGGCGAGGGTGGCGATCGCCTGGTAGATGCCGCGCAGCCGGGCCAGCGGCAGGGCCAGCACCAGCCCGCCGGCGCAGCCTGCCAGCGTTCCGGCCAGCAGCCCGGCCGCCGGCGGCAGGCCGAGGCGCATGGCCAGGATCGCCGCGGCGTAGGCGCCGATCGAGGCGAGGCCCGCCGTGGCGATCGAGAACACGCCCGCCCGCAGAACGACGAACTGGCTGAGCGCGAACAGCACGTTGAGGACCGCGTGGTCGAACAGCGGCTGGTAGGCCGACAGGGCGCCGCTCATCGCCCGCCTCCGCCGACCTGGTGGGCGTCGCCGAAGAGCCCGTTCGGGCGGACCAGCAGCATGAGGAACAGCAGGCCGAAGATGATGGCGTCGGCGAGGCCGGAATAGGGCGTGACGACCACCAGCGTCTGGATCAGCCCGAGCAGCAGCCCGGCCACCACGGCACCGGCGATGCTGCCCAGCCCGCCGATGACGACGATGACCAGCGCGCGCAGCAGGAACGGCTCGCCCATCAGGAAATGCACCGAGTTGAAGGCGACGCCGATGATCACGCCGGCGGCCCCGGCCAGCGCCCCGGACAGCACGATGGCCTGGAGATGGACGAGGTTGGGGTTGACGCCGAGCAGGCGCGCCGTCCGTTCGTTCACCGACACCGCGCGCATCTGGCGGCCGATCCCGGTGTGGTAGACGTAGAGGACGAGCCCGACGACGATGGCCACGACCAGCGCCATGATGGTGATCTGGAGCAGCGACAGCCGCAGCCCCCAGAAACGGTGGATCACCAGGGGGAAGACGTCGGGCGGGTAGCGCATCACCTGGGTGTCGGAGACCTGCTGGGCCAGCCCCATGAGGATCAGGGCGGCGCCGATGCTGGCGACGATGGCGGCGAACTCCGAGGCGTTGCGCCGGCGCAGCGGGCGGAACACCAGAAGCTCCAGCAGGGCGCCGAGCAGGCCGGAGACGGCCATGGCCAGCGGCAGGGCGACGGCCAGGGGCAGCCCGGCCTCCGTCGCGTAGAGGCCGACGAAGGCCCCCCACATGAAGACGGCGCCGTGCGCGAGGTTCAGGACCCGCTGAAGGCCGAAGATGAGGGTGAAGCCGAGGCTGAACAGCGCGTAGACGCTGCCGACGACCAGCCCGTTGATGATCTGCTGGGCCATGGCCGCAGCCTCACCGCAACAACGGCGCGGGCGCCGCCGCGGCGCGCCGGCCGGCACCGCGCGGCGTGGCCGGGCGCGGCACGATGGTCGGGAACACCATTCTCGTCCTCCCTCTTCGGGCCTCTTTGGTGGGCCTGCTGACGATCAGTAGACCAAACAAGCGTTCGGTTGGCAATCGGTTATTGGCGGGCGCGGGCCGTCATACCCCGGTATTCATACCGGGCCGCTCCGCCAGCCGGTCGGCCAGCCGGTCCGCCAGCCGGAAGCGCGGCCCGAAGCGCCCGGCGAGCCGGCGGCACTCCTCGGCGAAGGCGTCGGCGCCGACGGTGCCGATGTAGGACAGGGGACCCCCGGTCCAGGCCGGGAAGCCCAGCCCGAGGACGGCGGCGAGGTCCGCGTCGGCGGGCCCGGCCACCACCCCCTCCTCCAGGCAGCGGAGGCTCTCCAGGGCCTGGATGGCGAGCAGGCGGCCGCGCACCTCCGCCGCCTCGGGCTGGCGGGCGGCCGGCGGGAAGAGGCCGGCCAGCCCGGGCCAGAGCCGCTTGCGGCCGTCCGCCGGGTAGTCGTAGAAGCCGCCGCCGCTCTTGCGGCCCAGGCGGCCGCGCTCGTTGAGGGCGCGGATCACCGGCAGGGCGTGCCGCCGCAGGAAGCGCTCGGGCAGGCCGTCGGCCTCCGCCTGCTCCACCACCAGCCGCTGGAGGTCGAGCGACACCTCGTCGGTCACGGCCAGCGGCGGGACCGCCATGCCGGCCATGCGGGCGGCGTTCTCGATCAGCGCCGGGGCCACCCCCTCGGCCAGCATGGCCATGGCCTCGTCGATGTAGGCGCAGAAGACGCGGCTGGTGTAGAAGCCCGGGCTGTCCTGGACGACCACCGGCGTCTTGCCGAGCTGGGCCACGAAGTCGAGGGCGCGGGCGACGGTTTCCGGCGCCGTCCGCTCGCCGACGATGACCTCGACCAGCGGCATGCGCTCCACCGGCGAGAAGAAATGGAGGCCGATGAAGCGCCCGGGGCGCCGGGAGCCGAGGGCCAGGCCGGTGATCGAGAGCGTCGAGGTGTTGCTGGCGAAGACCGCCTCCGGCGGGATCACCGCCTCGGCGGCCCCGGTCACCGCGGCCTTGACCGCGCGGTTCTCGAACACCGCCTCGACCACGAGGTCGCAGCCCTCCAGATCCTCCGCGCTGGCGGTCGGCCGGATGCGGGCCAGGACGGCGTCGGCCTCGGCGGGGGTGGCGCGCCCGCGCCCGACCGCGCGGGCCTGCATCCGCTCGGCGTGGCCGCGACCCGCCGCGGCGAGGTCCGCCGTCCGGTCCAGCAGCACCACCGCGA
>JAEZHQ010000561.1 GCA_023416455.1 Pseudomonadota bacterium
CGCGGGCCAGGGCCTCGTGTTCGGCGGCGAACGCGGCGTGGCGGGCCTCCTGGCCGGCGGCCAGCCGGGTCAGCGCCTCGTACTCGCGCCGCAACGCCTGGAACTCCTCCTCGCGCCCGCGGGCCAGGGCCTCGAGCGCCGCCCGTTCATGCCGCAGCCCGGCCAGCTCGTCCTGCGCCGCGGCCTGGGCGGCGGCGGCGGCGGCGATCTCCGCCTCGCGCTCCCGCACGAGCGCGCGCAGCTTCTCGTATTCCGCGTTCAGCGCCTCCAGCCGCCGGTCGGCCTCGGCCTGGGCGGCGGCGGCGTCGGCCCGCAAGAAGCGGTCGAAGACGTTGGGGGGCGTGGCGAAGAAGCGCCCGAGCCCGGCCTCCTCGCCGCGCACGTAGAAGCGGTTCAGGCCGTCGAAATAGACGAAGCGGTAGTCCGCCGCCAGGAGCAGCGGCTCCCACCCGTCCCAGGCGGGGGTGGGCGTGTTGGGCTCGGTCGCCTCGACCAGCACCACGCGGGGGCGGAAGCGCGCCCAGTCGGCGCCGCGGATCACCGCCTCCTCCCAGCCTTCCACGTCGATCTTCAGGAAGTCGATGCTGCGGTCGGCGGCGTGGCGCGCGCACAGCGCGGCGAGCGTGTCGACCGCCACCGTCCGCGAGCGGGCCGCGGGCTCGCCGCCGCGGGGCGGGACCAGGCTCGACAGGCCGCTCTCCGGCCTCTCGAACAGCGTTTGCTCGCCGGGCGCCTCGCCCAGGGCGAGCCGCAGGTTGACGTCGCGCGGCCGCGCCGCCGCCAGCCGCTCGAAGGCTTCGGGGGTGGGCTCGACGTTGATGCCGGACCAGCCGAGGCCGTAGAAATGCCGGGTCACGGAATCGCGGTCCGGATCCCAGGCCCCGACGTCGATGTAGAAACCGGACGCCTGCCCCGCGAAGACGCGCGCCAGCATGACGTCCTCGCAATTCTGCGCATAAGAGATCATCGGGCTTACGCAACTGTTCCACTGGCCGGCCCGGCCGACCCTAGCCAATAGGGGCCGGCGGGGCAAGGCGGCGCTTCCCGCCGCCCGCGCCGCGGCGCGGGGTGTACAGCAACACTTGCACGATCGATAAAAATCAGGCTATTCTGTTCAAGGTACCAAGTCGGCCGCTTCCCCGAGCGAGCAAAGGAGCGCTATGTACGCCCATCCACAACAAAGAGCCGATCACGACGTGCAGAAGCTGCGTCGTGACGCCGGCAAGTGGCTGCGGCAGCTGCGCGAGGCTCGTAACCTGTCGCAACGGGATCTGGCCCGTCTGGTCGGGGTCGAATACTACACCTTTATTGCCCAGCTCGAAGCCGGCCGGGGGCGCATCCCGCCCGACCGTTACGAGAAATGGGCGGGCGCGCTCAACCTGAAGCCCCAGCTTTTCGTGAAGGAGCTGATGCGCTTCTACGACCCGGTGACCTACGCCATCCTGTTCGGGGACGAATCGGCGCCTGCCGGCACCGGCACCGGCACTGACAGCGACAGCGACAGCGGCGCCGTCGTGGCGGACACCGCCGGGACGGGGGCCATTTCCCTGGACGCCCACCGGCCGCCCGGCCGCTGAGGCGGGTTGCGGGCCGCCCGGCCCCGATCCCCGGAGGGTCTCCGGAGAATCCCTGGGCGCCGTCCTCCCGTTGCGCCTATAGTGATCCGCACGCCCCCGGCATGCCCGGGCGGGAGGACTGTCATCACAGCCGGAGTTGGTCCTGAGCGATGTCGGCGAAGCTGCTGAATTTTCGGGCCGCCCCGGTCAAGCCGCGCTGCTGGACCAACCAGGAGCTGGCGGAGCTCTACCGGGTCGCCGACATTCTGGTGCAGGCCGGCCTGACCGTTGAGACCGACACCGGGACCACCGACGAGGGCGACCCCTGGTTCGTCTTCCACCGTCCCGACAGCTGCGACGTCATCGCCCATTTCGCCCGCATCGACGGCCTCTTCATCGTCTGCAACGCGGTCACCGGGGAAAGCTTCACCGGTTCCGACTTCCGCGACATCATCAACCATCTCCTCAAGACCCAGCCCCTGCTGCTTCCCCGGAGCAAGGAGAAGACGGGCACGCTCTTCCTGCACCCCAGCGTCGTCCTCACCGCCTTCGTGGCGATGGCCTGGATGTGCGCGGAAGGCAAGAACGGCGCCCAGGCGGCGGTCCTGACCGACCTCCTGGGCAAGGGCGAGGCGGGCGCCTCGCCGAGCGCCGGCCCGCCGGACGCGGCCGCACCGGCGCTCGGCGGGGTGCCCGGGGCCTCGTCCCAGACGCTCGACACCAAGCAGGCCCACCTGACCGCCGCCCAGAGCGCGGCGGTGATCTCGGCCATCGTCATCGCCGCCTCCCTCCTGGACCCCGACGGGCAGGACGGCCTGTCCGCCGCGCTGCGGGCGCCGGAAGGGACCGCCCATGCCCCCGGCCCGGACGCCGCCTCCCAGACCCTGGCCAGCCTCGTCACGGCCTGGCTGGACCGGGAGGACGACGCCCTGTTCCGGCACGGCACGCCGGCCGCGCCCGGCACCGTCCTGCCGGCCCAGCTCAGCCCCTCCATCCCGCGGATCGCGGAGACGGCCGGCCCGGCGCCGGTGGCCCCGGCCCTGGCCGACGTCAAGGTCGACATCAAGGTCGACCTGTGGTTCTCCGGCAGCGTCCTCGGCCAGCCGTCCGCGAAGGGGAAGGAGCCGGACGCCGTGCTCGGCCTCGCCGTGCCGACCCTCCAACCCTTCTCCTTCCTCGTGCCCCCCCCGGC
>JAEZHQ010000507.1 GCA_023416455.1 Pseudomonadota bacterium
GGGCGCGCCGTCGCCCGGGATCAGCACCGCGCAGCGGCCGTGCGCCCGCTCCTCCTCCGCCGCCGCCAGCAGGTCGTCCAGCACCGGCCACAGGCCCGGCAGACCCAGCGCGTCGATGCCGTTGCCCAGCAGGTCGCCGGGGCCGTGGCCGAGGAACAGGGCGGTGTTGGCGCTGCACGCGGTGATCACGCCGGTGGCGGCGTCGATCGCCGCCAGGGCGCCCTGCGGCAGGATCAGCTGCGGCGGGCGCACAGGACGCCGCACACCGGCCGGCGGCGGAGCGGCGGACGCAGGCACGGCAGGGCCGGCGACGGCGGAGGGGGCAGGATCCAGGGCAGCGGGCAGGGAATGTCCCCATGGCTTCGAGAACCGTGGGATCCTGATGCGGCCCCTCGCCCCGGTCAAGGGCGGCCTTCAGGGTGCGACAGGCTGTCCCGCTGCGCCGGCGGCCGCCCGGCCGCATCGGGGGCCGCGGATCAGAGGGCGCCGGGGAGGGCGCCGGGCTCGGCCCCGCGGCGGCGGCCCTGGCGGCGCTCGCCCTTGTTGCCGTACATCTCGGCGTCGGCCCGCCGGATCACCTCGTCCTCGTGATCCTCGGCCCCGTAGGGCTGGAAGCCCCGGGAGAAGCGGACCGGCAGGACGGCGCCGTTCCAGTGGAAGGGTTCACCGGCGGCAAGCTCGGTGAGCTGCCGGACGCGGGCGGCGCCCGCCTCGGCGTCGGTGTCGGTCAGCAGGACCGCGAACTCGTCGCCGCCCAGCCGGGCCACCACATCCTGCTGGCGCACCTGGCCGGCGATCCGCCGGGCCACATGGCGCAGGAAGGCGTCCCCGGCGAGATGGCCGTGGGTGTCGTTGACGCCCTTGAAGCCGTCCAGATCGATGATCAGCAGCACGCCGCCCGCCGCCCCGCTGCGCCGGGCCGCGGCCAGCTCGCGCCGGAAATGGCTGTAGAAGCCGCGGCGGTTGAGCAGCCCGGTCAGCTCGTCCGTCATGGACAGGCTTTCCAGATAGGCGATGCGCTCCTGCTGATCGGCGATGGTCGCCCGCGCCTCGGCCAGCTTCTCCTCCAGCTCGCCGGCGTCGCGCCCCGGCCCGCCCAGCCGGAGGCCGCGCGCGGCCTGAGTCCAGGCCAGACCGTCGAAGCGGTCGGCGGCGGCGTGGGGCGTGGGCTCCAGGGCGGTGGCGATGGCGCTCATGGGTTGGGCTCCTCATGATCGGCGAAACCTTCGCCCCTTCCCACAGCAAACGGCGTGCCACCATTGCCGGGGCGCGGGGAACGGCCATTCCCGGCCGTCCGGCCGGCAGTTCCTGCCGTTGCCCCGCCCCGTTCCGCCCCGTCCCGCCCGGCAGCATTTTCCCCGCCGCGCCGCGGCCCGGCAAAATCGGACGGGTGCGGACCGGCGGTCCCGTCCGGCTCAGACGACCCGGTCCGGCGGCTCCGCCCCGGCAAAGAAGGCGTCCAGATTGTCGAGCGCCCGGAAACCCATGGCGTTGCGCGTCTCCACCGTGGCGCTGCCCAGATGCGGCAGCAGGAAGCTGTTCGTCAGGCCGCGGTAGCCGGGGTCGAGGTTCGGCTCGTTCTCGAAGACGTCGAGACCGGCGGCGGCGAGACGGCCGCTCCTCAGGGCGGCGATCAGCGCGGCGTCGTCGACCACCGAGCCGCGCGCCGTGTTGACCACGATGGCCCCCGGCGGCAGCCGGTCGATGCGGGCCGCGTTCAGCCAGTGCCGGGTTTCCGCGGTCGCCGGGAAATGCAGGGACAGCACGTCCGACACCGCCAGCATGGCCTCCGGGTCGGCATGGAAGACCGCCCCCTGCTCCTGCTCCGGGGGCAGGCGCCGGCGGTTGCTGTAATGGATGGCCATGCCGAGCGCCCGCGCCCGGTGGGCGAGGGCCTGGCCGATTCGCCCCATGCCGACGATGCCGAGCCGCTTGCCGCCCAGATGGGTGCCGAGGAGCTGGGTCGGCGTCCAGCCGGTCCAGGTGCCGGCGCGGATCATGCGCTCCCCTTCCGAGGCGCGCCGCGCGGCGCCCAGCATCAGCAGAAGCGCGATGTCGGCGGTGGCGTCGGTCAGCACGTCCGGCGTGTTGGCGACCACCAGCCCCCGCGCCGCAGCGGCGCCGAGGTCGATGTGGTCGGTGCCGACCGAGAAGGTGGCGATGATCCGCAGGCTGTCCGGCAGGGCGGCGATGGCCGCCGCGTCGAGCCGGTCGCCGGCCGCGCACAGCAGCCCCGCGGCGCCCTCGGCCCGCACCGCCAGGTCGGCCCCCGACAGCGGCGCATCCTCCAGGTTCAGCCGCGCCTCGTAGTCCCGCGCCGCCCGCGCCTCCACGGCCTCGGGCAGATGGCGGGTCACGACCAGCACGGGCCGCGAAGCTTGGGCGTCGGTGTTCATGGGTGTACTCTCCCGCGCGATGGACGAGGGTGGGTTTTGGGGGGCGGGCCTTCCGGTCCGGCACCAAAACACCCATAATCCATTCACCGATGACAATCACCCGTGGATCTCGATCTTGCCGCACCGCCGCACCGCCGCCGCCCTCGCCGCCTGCGCGACCCTCGGCGCGTTCCTGGTGAACCCGACCACCGTGGCCGCGGCCCCGCCCGCACCGGCGCCGGCCCCCACGGTCGCGGCCGGCGCCGGGGAGATCCAGCCCCACCGCGCGGTCTACCGGATGTCGCTGCTGTCCGCCCGAAACAGCTCCAAGGTCAGCGACGTGCGCGGCCGCATGATGTTCGAATGGGCCGACGCCTGCGACGGCTGGACGACGGAGCAGCGCTTCCAGCTCCGCTTCGTCTACGCCGAGGGCGACGAGATGGCCATGAACACCAACTACACCACCTGGGAAGCCAAGGACGGCCGGCGCTACCGCTTCAACGTGCGCAAGCTGATCAACGGCGAGGTGGACGAGGAGGTGCGCGGCGACGCCTGGCTGGACAAGGAGGGCGGCACCGCCAGCTTCTCCAAGCCCGAGGTCCAGGAGATGGCGCTCCCCGACGGCTCCATGTTCCCGACCGCCCACACGCTGGCGATCCTCGACCACGCCCGCGCCGGCGAGAACTTCTTCAACCGGATCGTCTTCGACGGCGCCGACGCCGACGGTGCCACCGAGGTCTCCACCGTCATCGGCAACGCCGGGACGGTCAAGGACGAGCGCGGCGACCCGTTGCTCCAGGGCAAGAAGGCGTGGCCGGTGCGCATGGCCTTCTTCCCGCTGAGCAGCGACGCCCCCCAGCCGGAATACGAGATGAGCCTGCATCTGCTGCAAAACGGGGTGGCGGAGTCCATGCAGATCGACTACGGCGACTTCACCGTCAATGCCATCCTGGAGAAGATCGAGGCGCTGCCCAAGTCGGGCTGCTGACCGCCGGCGGCGGGCGGCTCCCGCGCGCGACCGCTTGCAGAGCCTTGTTAATTTAAAGGCAATGTATTTACTTTGTGCGAGCGTCTCCGGCGACGCGTCGTATCGCCGGTGCCGCATCCATGAAGAGGTCCGCCATGAGCAGGAAACAGGTGAAGGTCGGTCAGGTGTTCCAGTCCGTCGGATCGACCAACGGCCGCCTCTGGCGGGTGAAGGCGACCCGCGCGCTCCTCGGGATCCCGCACGCCCAGGTGGTCAGCACGGAAGATGAAGGCGACGCCAAGACCCTGAGCTGCCTGGTCCTGACCGACCCGTCCCATTACCGTCTGATCGACTCCCCGCCTCCGGGCAGCGTCGCCGCCTGACCGGGCAAGGCTGGGCAAGGGGCGTCGTGCGTTCATTCTGAAACGCACGACGCCCCTTGCCCTTGTTCTGCGGTGCTCTGCGGTGTTCTGCGACCGGATTCCGTTCTGTGAGCGGATCCACGCTTCAAACCGGTTCCGGTCGTCCGCGATCCGCTCCAGGCCCCTCCCCCGCGCCGGAGAAGGGGCCCTATCCGTCGGCCGCCGCCCGCGCTCAGCCGGCCGCCGGCGGGACCGGCGCCTTGGGCTTCGGCAGGTCGAGCTTGAGGTGCAGCTCGCGCAGGCGCGCCTGATCCACCGGCGCCGGGGCCTGCATCAGCAGATCCTCCGCGCGCTGGTTCAGCGGGAAGGCGATGACCTCGCGGATGTTCGGCTCGTCGGCCAGCAGCATGACGATGCGGTCGATGCCGGGGGCGGAGCCGCCGTGCGGCGGGGCGCCCAGCTTGAACGCGCTCAGCATGCCGCCGAAGCGGGCCTCCAGTTCCTCCGGCGGATAGCCGGCGATGGCGAAGGCCTTGTACATCACCTCCGGCAGATGGTTCCGGATGGCGCCCGACGACAGCTCCACGCCGTTGCACACGATGTCGTACTGATACGCCTTGATGTCCAGCGGATCCATGGTCTCCAGCGCCTGGAGACCGCCCTGGGGCATCGAGAAGGGGTTGTGGCTGAACACCACCTTCCCCGTCTCCTCGTCCAGCTCGTACATCGGGAAGTCGACGATCCAGCAGAAGCGGAAGGCGTTCTTCTCGATCAGGTCCAGCTCCTCGCCGATCCGGGTGCGGGCAAGGCCGGCCAGCTTGGCCGCAGCGGCGGGCTGGTCGCAGACGAAGAAGACCGCGTCGCCGTCCTCCAGCCCGACCGCGGCGCGCAGCTCCGCCTGCGCCGCCTCGGGCACGAACTTGGCGATGGGACCCTTGCCGCCGGCCGCCTCGAACAGGATGTAGCCGAGGCCGGGGGCGCCCAGGCCGCGCGCCCAGTCGTTCAGCTTGTCGAAGAAGCTGCGCGGCCTGTCGGCCACCTTCGGGGCGCGGACGGCGCGGACGACGCCGCCCTTCTCGATCACCTGCTTGAAGGCGCGGAACGCCACGTCCTCGCGCTGGAACACCGCGGTCACGTCGGTGATGACCAGCGGGTTGCGCAGGTCCGGCTTGTCGTTGCCGTACTTCAGCATCGACTCCGCGTAGCTGATGCGGCGGAACGGCGCGTCGTCGACCGACGGCCTGACGTCGCGGCGGAAGCCGCCGAACTCTTCGAAGATGCCGTGCAGCACAGGTTCGATGGCGGCGAAGACGTCCTCCTGGGTGACGAAGGACATCTCGAAATCGAGCTGGTAGAACTCGCCCGGCGACCGGTCGGCGCGGGCGTCCTCGTCACGGAAGCAGGGGGCGATCTGGAAATAGCGGTCGAAGCCGGCGACCATCAGAAGCTGCTTGAACTGCTGCGGGGCCTGGGGCAGCGCGTAGAACTTGCCGGGATGGTTGCGGCTGGGCACCAGATAGTCGCGCGCGCCCTCGGGCGAGGAAGCGGTGAGGATCGGCGTCTGGAACTCGGTGAAACCCTGCTCGATCATGCGGCGGCGCACCGACGCGATGACCCGCGAGCGCAGCAGGATGTTCTCGTGGACGCGCTCGCGGCGCAGATCCAGGAAGCGGTAGCGCAGGCGCACGTCCTCGCCGGCGTCGGTGTCCTGGTTGACCTGGAGCGGGACCTGCTCCGCCTCGCCCTGGACCGTCAGCTCCCGGATCTGCACCTCGACGCGCCCGGTCGGCAGCTTGTCGTTGGCCGTCTCCGCCGAGCGCGCCACCACCGTGCCGGTGACGGTGATGACGGATTCCAGCTTCAGCCGCTCCGCGGTCCGGAAGGCCGGGTTGGAGGTGTCGACCACACACTGCGTCAGGCCGTAATGGTCGCGCAGATCGATGAACAGGAGCTGTCCATGGTCGCGCTTGCGGTGGATCCAGCCCGACAGGCGGACGGCCTGGCCGGCGTTCTCTTCACGAAGCTGGCCGCAGGTGTGCGTGCGGTAGGGGTGCATGGGTCGAAACACCTTGAAAGAAGGTCGGAAACCTGCGCGGATAAGGCGGCCCGACACACCACACCGAGCGCGCCGGATTGTCAAGCCGCGATCGGCCGCCCATTCCCGGCTGCGCCGGGGCGAAGGGCGTGCTTTCACGCCGCCGCGTGCTCGTGTATGAAGCAGCCATGACGCTCATTACCACGACCGACGCACTGGACGCCTTCTGCCGCAAGCTGGCGGGGGCCGAATACATCACCGTCGACACCGAATTCCTGCGCGAGAAGACGTACTGGCCGCAACTCTGCCTTGTTCAGGTGGGCGGACCGGACGGCGCGGTGGCCATCGACCCGCTGGCCGAGGGCATCGACCTGGCTCCCCTCTTCGGCGTCATGACGGATCCCTCCATCCTCAAGGTCTTCCACGCCGCCCGCCAGGACGTGGAGATCTTCTGGCACCTGTCGGGAAGCATCCCCCACCCGCTGTTCGACACCCAGGTCGCCGCCATGGTCTGCGGGTTCGGCGAGAGCGTGGGGTACGAAACGCTGGTCACCAAGCTGGCCGGCGCCCGCATCGACAAGTCCAGCCGCTTCACCGACTGGTCGCACCGCCCCCTGACCGAGCGGCAGCTGACCTACGCCCTGTCCGACGTCATCCACCTGCGCCCGGCCTACGAGAAGCTGAAGCGCCGCCTCCTGCGCACCGGCCGCGCCCACTGGCTGGAGGAGGAGATGGCGGTCCTGACCGACCCCGCCACCTATCGGGTGGACCCGGAGACCTCCTGGCAGCGCCTGAAGGTGCGCACGCACAAGCCGCGCTTCACGGCCATCCTCCGGGAGTTGGCGGCCTGGCGCGAGCGCGAGGCGCAGCGCCGCGACCTTCCGCGCTCCCGCGTGCTGCGCGACGAATCCCTGCTGGAGATCGCCGCCCACGCGCCGACCAGCGTGGACGACCTCGCCCGCACCCGCGGCATGGGCCGCGGCGTCGCCGAGGGGCGCCAGGGCGCCGAGATCATGGGCTGCGTGCAGCGCGCCCTGGCGTTGCCGGACTCCGAGCTTCCCCGCATCGAGCCGCGCGAGGAGCCGCCCCCCGGCCTCCAGCCCGTCGTCGAGCTGCTGCGGGTCCTGCTGAAGATGAAGTGCGAGGCCAACAACGTGGCCTCGAAGCTGGTCGCCTCCGCGGCCGACCTGGAGGCCATCGCCGCCGGCGACGAGGCTGACGTCCCGGCCATGCACGGCTGGCGGCGCGAGCTGTTCGGCGAGGACGCGCTCGCGCTCAAGCACGGGCGCATCGGGCTGGCCGTCCTGGACCGGCGGGTGCGGATCGTCCCGGCCGGAAAGCCGCTCGACACGGCTCCCGACGACCTGGATGAGGGAGACGCCGTGCTCTGAACCGACCGGCCGGACGCATCGCGCCAAAGCTTTTTTGCGGGGAAGCGGACGGAATTTCCCTTCGTTAACTACGTTTTAAGGGCCTTTTACGCAAGGTTACGGTTAACATAATGGGGGTACCGAAGCCGCCACCGTCCAGGAAGCGGGTGCAGGTCCACGGGGGTCAGGGTCCGTTGATCGGGTGCGCGTCCGTGTTCCGGGGCCGCCTTGGGAGATTTCGCGTATGAGCAAGTTCGGCGGCAAACCACCGATGGGACGAGACAGGGTCCGCCTCTCCACCACGGAGAAGCAGGCCGCCGTCGCCGCCGCCAAGGACCAGAAGCCGGAGTTCGACAACGACAAGCTGCTGAACCTCCTGCGCTCAGCCAAAAGCGAGTTGCAGGGCATGCGGCTGATCCACATGCACCTCTCCCTGCTGAAGGACAAGGACCCGTCGAGCCAGATGATCGTCCGCACGATCATCCAGGAGCTTGCCACCAAGGCTTCCTACCTCCAGTCCTTCAACATCTCCAACGGCGACGTCATCATCCTCTACAAGGGGCTGAAACTGACCGGCGTCACCGACGTCTGCCAGAAGGTCGAGCAGATCTTCCTGTCGAAGACGACGCTGACCGGGCCGAATCCGTACAAGGAATATTCGCTCTACTCGATCATGGAACTGGCGTTGAACTTCATCAACGTCATCCGCTTCATCGAGGAGTTGCAGTCCGGCGAGCCGGGCAGCCATGTCACCGAGACCAAGCCGCCGATCACGCTCGAAGAGATGGCCAAGCTCGAACGCTCCATGCAGATGTTCGACCTGTCGCCCTTCCTCTTCAACCAGGCCATCGCCAACATCACTCCTTCGACCGATGACGAGATGGAGTATTTTGAACTCTACATCTCGATCAAGCTGTTGCAGGAGCGCCTCTGCCCCGATTACGACATCACCGCAAACAAGTGGCTGTTCAATTATTTCACGGCCAACCTGGACCAGTCGGTGCTGCGGGCGCTGAACCACGGCCTCAGCTTCATGCGGGGACGGCGCATTGGCATCAACATCAACCTGTCCACGGTCATCTCCACCGGCTTCGTGAAGTTCGACGAGCGCCTGCCCATCGACTTCCGCGGCCAGGTCGTCCTCGAGATCTCCAAGGGCGACCTGATCGAGAACCTGTCGCTGTTCAACGAGGTCGTCGACTTCGCCCAGGACCGCCGCTACCAGATCGCGGTCGACGGGCTCAACCCCTTCTGGGTCACCAACTTCGACCTGGAGTACCTGAACGCCGACTACGCGAAGATCTTCTGGTCCAACGACATGCTGGAGATGGACCCGACCTTCGAGAAGTATTTCTTCGACCGGATCGCCGAACAGGACCGCTGCAAGTTCATCCTGGCGCGCTGTGACAGCGTCTCCAGCCTGGTCTACGCCCACAAGGCCGGCATCAAGATGGTCCAGGGCCGCGCGGTGGACAACATCCTGCGCAAGGGCGTCAGCGTCCGCGAGGCCATCGCCCACGCCAAGGTGGACTGACGCCGTTTCGAACGCGAGGCGCAGCCGCCCGAGTCGGGCAAGGCGGCCGCGAACGGCGCAGGCGCCTATTCCGCCGCCTTCGGCCGGTCCGGCAGGACGATCTCGCCCTTGCGGTTGAGCGCCTTGGCCAGGGCGTCCAGGCGGCGCTGGACGGCCTCGCCGGCCGGCGCCCCGCCGTCGCCGGGCAGGGTGAGGGTCAGCCGCTCGCCGCCGACCCTCAGCGCCGTCCGTTGCAGAAGCGCCGTCGCCCCGCCGGTCAGCGTGTGCGCCAGCCGCAGCGCCAGCCCCAGCACCAGGGCCTTGCGCCACTGGCCTTCGGAGACCAGCGCGCGCGCCCCTGCGGCCACCGCCCCCTCCAGGGTCCCGGCGTAGCGGGCGTGGACGCTCAGGGCCAGGAAGGCCCGCTCGTCATGGTCGACGGCCGGGAAGGGAAAGCGCAGGATGCGCAGGAAGGCGTGTTCGGCCCGGTAGTCCGGATGGTCGGCCCAGCCCACCTCGCTCAGCAGGCAGGCGGCGTGCCTGAGGCGCAGCGCGGCGTCGTCCTCCCCGGCGAACAGGCCGCCCGTCCAGGCCATCAGCAGGGCCGGGTCGCCGAAGCGGCCGAAACGCTGCGCCCAGTCGTCGGCCGCGGCCAGCAGCGGATCCTGGCTCTGGACCTGCGGGCTCAGCAGCGTGAACAGGTGCCCCTCGCGCAGCCCGTAGGCGGAGAAGACCACCCGTGACGGCTGTGCCGCGCGCAGCAGCCGCTCGAACACCAGGGCGGCGTAGGGAAGCGTGTCGACGCGGCGGCGCGAGCCCACCATCTTCTCCAGCGACGACCGGCTCTGCCGGGCGATCAGCGCCGCGAAGTCGCGCGCCTCGGCGGCCGGCACGGCGTACTGGTGGATGATGTGCAGCGGGTGCTTCACCTGCTCCATGTGCAGCTTGGCCAGGGCGCGCCAGCCGCCGCCCACCGGGTGGAACGGCCGGCCCTTGACCGCCGCCAGCCAGTCCAGCGCCTCCAGCCGCTGGTCGATGGCCCGGCTCAGCCCGTTGTTCTGCCGGCCCGCCGCCAGCTCCATCAGGCGCAGCGGCCCCAGCGGCAGGGTGACCTGCTCGCCGATCATCCCGCGCTCCAGCCGCACCAGCTCCAGGCTGCCGCCGCCCAGGTCGCCGACCAGGCCGTCGGCGGCGGGGGTGCCGGACAGCACGCCCATGGCCGACAGCCGCGCCTCCTCCTCGCCGCTGATGACGCGGACCGCCAGGCCGGTGCGCTGCCGCACCGTCTCAACGAAGGCGGCGCCATCGTCCGCGTCGCGCACGGCGGCGGTGGCGATGACGTCGAGCCGGCCGACGCCGATGGCGCCGGCCAGCCGGGCGAAGCGCTCCAGCGCGTCGAGCCCCTGGACCACGCCGTCGGGGTTCAGGCGGCCGCTCTTCTCCATCCCGCGGCCGAGGCCGCACAGCACCTTCTCGTTGAACACCGGAAAGGGAGCCCGCTTCAGCCCGTCATAGACGACCAGGCGGATGGAGTTGGATCCGATGTCGATGACCGCGACCCGCTCGGCCGTTCCGGCCGGCGGGGCCGCGCCTTCCGGCGCCGACGTCATGAGCTGCCCCATCCTCCGCGTCAGGTGACCGAGCGCAGCTTCAGCCGCGGCGGGGTCCGCTTGGTGGCCAGCGCGCTGCCCCGCCCCGACAGGCTCGGGTTGGTCATGAAGTAGGTGTGGGCGCTGAAGGCGTCGGGGCCGGCCTCGACCCGGTGGTAGACCCCGTCCGGCCCCAGCGTCCAGCTGTTCGCCTCGTCCTTGAAGTTGGCGACCATGATCTGGTCCAGAACCTGCTCGTGGACGGTCGGGTTCTCGATGGGCACCAGCGTCTCGATCCGGCGGTCCAGGTTGCGCGGCATCCAGTCGGCGGAGGAGATGAAGACCTTGGCTTGCGGGCTGGGCAGCGGATGGCCGTTGGCGAAGCAGATGACGCGCCCGTGCTCCAGGAAGCGGCCGACGATGCTGCGCACGCGGATGTTCTCCGACAGGCCCTTGACGCCGGGACGCAGGCAGCAGATGCCGCGGATGACCATGTCGATCTGCACCCCCTTGCGCGACGCCTCGTACAGCCGGTCGATGATCTCCGAATCGACCAGCGAGTTCAGCTTCACCCAGATGTGGGCCGGCTTGCCGGCGGCGGCGGCGGCGATCTCGGCGTCGATCAGCCCGGCCAGCTTCCGGCGCAGCGTGATCGGCGCGATGGCGATCTTTTCCAGCAGCTTGGGCGTGGCGTAGCCGGTCATGTAGTTGAACATCACCGCGGCGTCGTGGCACAGCGCCGGGTCGCAGGTGAAGAAGGACAGGTCGGTGTAGACCTTGGCGGTGATCGGGTGGTAGTTGCCGGTGCCGAAATGAACGTAGGAGCGCAGCGCCTTGTTCTCGCGCCGCACCACCAGCGAGACCTTGGCGTGCGTCTTGAGATCGACGAAGCCGTAGACGACCTGGGCGCCGGCGCGCTCAAGGTCGCGGGCCCAGCGGATGTTGGCCTCCTCGTCGAAGCGGGCCTTCAGCTCGACCAGGGCGGTGACCGACTTGCCGGCCTCCGCCGCCTCGATCAGCGCGGCGACGATGGGGCTGTCCTTGCTGGTCCGGTAGAGGGTCTGCTTGATCGCCACCACCTGCGGGTCGCGCGCCGCCTGCCGGATGAACTGCACCACCACGTCGAAGCTCTCGTAGGGGTGGTGGACCACGATGTCCTTGTCGCGGATGGCCGCGAAGCAGTCGCCGCCGAAGTCGCGGATGCGCTCCGGGAAGCGGGCGTTGAAGGGGCGGAAGACGAGGTCGGGGCGCTCGTCCACGATGAGCAGCCTGGTGTCGGTCAGCCCGATCAGCCCGTCGAGGATGAACACGTCGTCGTTGGACACGTTCAGCTCGTGGCGAAGGAACTCGCGCAGGTCGGCGGCCATGCCGGCGTCGGTGGCCAGCCGGATGACGCTGCCCCGGCGGCGGCGCTTCAGCGCGCTTTCGAAGGTGCGGACCAGATCCTCCGCCTCCTCCTCGATCTCGATCTCGCTGTCGCGCAGCACCCGGAAGACGCCGTGCGCCTTGACCTGGAAGGGCGGGAACAGGCGGTCGATGAACAGCATCACCACCTTCTCCAGCTGGATGAAGCGGATGTCCGACCCCGGCAGGCGGATGAAGCGGTCGAGCTGTGCCGGCAGCGGAACCAGCGCGTCCAGGTGCCGGCCCTTGACCGGCTCGTGCAGTTGCAGGGCCAGCGCGAAGCCCAGATTCGGCAGGAACGGGAAGGGGTGGGCCGGATCCACCGCGATCGGCGTCAGGATGGGAAAGATGTCGTCGAGGAACTTGGCCTCCAGCCAGTCGGTCTCGCCCTCGGTCAGCTCGTCGGCGTCGACCACGGTGATCCCGGCCTCGCGCAGGTCCCCCTTGAGGCTGCGCCACATCGTCTGCTGGCTGTGCATCAGCTCGATGATGCGCTGGTTGACCGCGGCCAGCTGCTGGGCCGGCGTCAGGTTCTCGGCGCTGGGCGTCTTCACGCCCGCCGCCACCTGTCCCTTCAGGCCGGCGACGCGCACCATGTAGAACTCGTCCAGGTTGCTGGCCGAGATCGACAGGAAGCGCAGCCGCTCCAGCAGCGGGTGGTTGGGGTTGGACGCCTCCTCCAGGACGCGCTGGTTGAAGGCCAGCCAGGACAGTTCACGATTGATGAAGCGCTCCGGCGAATTCGGTTCGACGCTGGTCGCTTCCAGGTCCTGAAGGTGGGTCACAGCAGCCTCGGGCTTTCGCGTGAAGGGTGGCGCCGCTAGGGTGGGGGCGGGACGACGAGCCTATCCCGTCTGCGTTACGGTTTCGGGACACCAGGATAGACCCTCGCAAAAAACAGGTTCAAGGGGCCCCTGTCACGCCCAACGTCACACCCCTCGGCCGCACCGGCCGCCACCCCTGCCGGGAGACCGCGATGAAAGCCCTCTACCTGCTGCGCCACGCCAAGTCCGCCTGGGACGATCCGACGGGCGGCGGCCCTGCCCCTCCCGACCACGACCGCCCGCTCGCCCCGCGCGGCGAGAAGGCGGCGGCGCTGGTCGGCCGCCATCTGAAGGAGCGGGGCGCGCGCATCGACCTCGTCCTGTGTTCGACCGCCGTCCGCGCGGCCGAGACCGGCCGCCGCCTGCTCGCCGCCCTGGACGCCCCGGCGGTGCCGGTCATCCACGAGCGCGGTCTCTATCTCTGCGGCGCGCAGGCCCTGCTGGAGCGGCTGCGCGCCGCCCCCGAGGCGGCCGGCGCGCTGATGCTGATCGCCCACAACCCCGACCTGCATGAGCTGGCCCAGACGCTGACCGGCAGCGGCGGCGAGCGCCACCGCCGGGCCCTGGCCGAGAAGTTCCCGACCGCCGCCTGCGCCCTGCTGCTGTTCGAGACGGCGCATTGGCGCGACCTCGCCCCCGGCGGCGGCCGGCTGGCCGACTTCGTGGTGCCGCGCAAACTGTCTTAACGGACCCGGCCGGTTGGGCTATTCCAGGCCCGGCCGGCACCGGCCCGGTTCCGCACGGGAGGCCGTCCCCCCATTTTGCCGTCCCCCTCTTCCTGTCGTCGCCCCTTCCTGTCGTCCCCCCTTCCTGTCGTCCATGACACCGCACATGAGACCGACCATGACGCCGTCCATGACACCGCCCACACCCCCGCACCCCGCGCCGGCCGCCGCGCTGTCGGCCATGCGCGAGGTGGAGATGACGCTCCACGTCGCTCCGGGCGACCTCGACCGCGTCATGGCGCTGCCGGCCCTGCGCGCGGAGGCGGACGGCGCCCCGGTGGTGCGCCATCTCCACACCGTCTATTTCGACACGCCCGACCTGCGCCTCTTCGCCAATGGGGTGGCGCTGCGCGTGCGCCAGGACGGCGACCGCTTCGTCCAGACCGTCAAGACGGTCAACGCCGCCACCGCCGGGGATTCCGCCGCCGTCGCGGTGCGCAAGGAATGGGACTGGCCCATCGCCACCGCCCTGCCCGACCTGACCCGGCTGGACGCCGACGGAATCGCCGCCCTGGTCCCGGACGAGGCGCGCGGCGACCTCGTCCCGGTCTTCACCACCACCTTCCGCCGCACCACCCGGATGGTCCGGCCCGACGCGCTGACCGCCGTCGAGGTCGCCATCGACGACGGGCACATCGCCGCCGGCACGGCTTGCGCGCGCATCAGCGAGGTGGAGCTGGAGCTGAAGGCCGGCCGCGTCGGCCGGCTGTTCGAGCTGGCGCTGGCCCTTGAGCGCGGCGTGCCGCTGCGCATCGGCACCGAGAGCAAGGCCGAGGTCGGCTACCGCCTGGTGACCGGCCGCCTGCCGGCCCCGGTCCTGCCCGAGCCGCTCGCCCTGTCGCCGGTGACCACGGTGGCCGAGGCCTACCGCCACATCCTGCGCCACAGCCTGCGCCAGATCCTCGCCAACGAGGCCAGCGCGCTTGCCGATGGCGACGCGGAGGGGCTGCGCCAGACGGGCGTCGCGCTGCGCCGGCTGCGCGCCGCCATCCGGCTGTTCCGTCCGCTGGCCGGCGAGCCGGACCTGTGCCGCGCCTTGGACGGCATCCGCTGGTTCGCCGGGCGGCTCGCCCCGGTGCGCGACTGGGACGCGCTGCTGACCGGCGTCCTCGCCCCCTTCGCGGCGGCGGAGGCCCCGGCCGGGCTG
>JAEZHQ010000641.1 GCA_023416455.1 Pseudomonadota bacterium
GCCCAGCGCCGCACGCGCCGCCACCGCGGCGGCCGAGCCGCCGGACGAGCCGCCGGGAACCAGCCGGCGCGGCCAGGCGCCGGGCTCGCCGGGGCTCCACGGGCTGACCACCGCACCGTGGTGGGAGGTGATGTTGGCCGAGCCCATGGCGAACTCGTCCAGGTTCACCTTGCCCAGCATGACCGCCCCGTCGCGCCACAGGTTGGCGGTGACGGTGGATTCATACTCCGGCGTGAAGCCGTCCAGGATGTGGCTGGCCGCCGTGGTCGGGACGCCCCTGGTGCAGAACAGATCCTTCACCGCGATGGGCAGGCCCTCCATGGGGCCGGCCTCGCCCTTGGCGCGGCGGGCGTCGGACGCCTGGGCCATCTCCAGCGCCCGTTCCGGCGTCTCGGTGATGAAGGCGTTCAGCGGGCGGATCGCCGCCACGGCGCGGGTGTGCGCCTCGGCCAGCTCGACCGCGGTGAAGTCCTTGCGGGCGAGGCCGTCGAGGGCCTGGGCCATGGTCAGATGATTAAGCTCGGCCATCACTCGACCACCTTCGGAACGACGTAGAAGCCTTCGGCCGTCTCCGGGCCGTTGGAGAGGACGGCGTCGCGCCGGCCGCCGTCGGTCACCGCGTCGGTGCGGCGGCGCAGCTTCTGCGCGGCCACGCTGGTCATCGGCGGCACGCCGGCCGTGTCCACCTCGTTCAGCTGTTCGACGAAGGTCAGGATTTGGCTCAGCTCACCCGCCAGGTGATCCAACTCCTCCTCCGGCACCTTGATGCGGGCCAGATGCGCGATCCTGGCCACGGTGGCCTTGTCGAGCGACATGCCTTCCACTCTCTTCCAAAACGTCTGGAAAAACAGCCGGGAAGCTAGCACCCGCCGGCGGTCTCCGCAACGATTCCGGCCGCTTGCGCACGCGGCGCGCGCAACCGCCGCCGTGCCTCCTTGCCGCCGCCGCCCGCCGCTTCTATGGTTCGCCCCATGATCCACACGCTTTCCGAACTCGCCGCCCGGCTGGGCCGGGGCCAGCGCCTGCTTGGCCTGGACGTCGGCACCAAGACCATCGGCCTGGCGGTGGCCGATCCCGGCCTCGTCGTCGCCTCGCCGATCGGCACGCTGCGCCGCACCAAATTCACCCAGGACGCCCGCGAGCTGGCCCGCAGCATCCGCGACTATTCGGTGGGCGGCCTGGTCATCGGCCTGCCGCTGAACATGGACGGCTCGGAGGGCCCGCGCGCGGAGTCCACGCGCGCCTTCGCCCGCAACCTGATGGAGCGCGCCGACCTGCTGGGCTGGGACGCGCAGATCGCCTTCTGGGACGAGCGGCTGTCCACCTCGGCGGTGGAGCGCTTCATGATCGCCGAGGCCGACATGACCCGGAAGCGGCGCGGCGAGGTGGTGGACAAGATGGCCGCCGCTTACATCCTCCAGGGCGCGCTCGACGCGCTGGCCCACCAGCGCCGCCTTGAGCAAGCGGAGCGGGAGGAGCGGGAGGACCGCGACGGCGGGCCGGACGGGGACGGCTGAGCGCCGCCCGATGCCGGCGGTGGCCGGGGCGCTCGCGCCCATCTTCCTGCTGATCCTGTTCGGCCAGGCGCTGCGCCGCCGCGGCCTGGTCCCCGAGGCCTTCTGGCCGGCGGCCGACCGGCTGACCTACCGGCTGTTCTTCCCCTGCCTGATCGTCGACGAGCTGAGCCGCGCCGACCTCGGCGCCGCCATGGGGCCGATGGCCGCCGCCATGGCCGCCGGCGTGCTGGCGGCGGCCGGGCTGATGCTGGCGGGCCGCCGGCTGACCGGGCTCGACGGTCCCGCCTTCACCTCCGTCTTCCAGGGCGCGGTGCGGCCGAACACCTACGTCGGCCTGGCCGGGGCCAAGGCGCTCCACGGCAGCGCCGGCCTGGCGCTGACGGCGGTGGGCATCGCGGTGGTGGTCCCGCTGGTCAACGTGCTGTGCGTCGTGGTGATGGCCCGCTTCGGGCGCGACGGCCGGGGCGCCACCGCCCGTACGGTCCTGGGCAGCCTCGCCGGCAACCCCATCCTCCTCGCCGCCGCCGCCGGGGCCGCGCTGAACCTGGGCGGCATCGGCCGCCCGCCGCTGGTCGGCGACGTCGTGGAGATACTGGCGCGCGCGGCGCTGCCCATCGGCCTGCTGTCGGTCGGCGCCGGCCTCGACCTCGCAGCGGCGCGGCAGGCCGGGGCGGCGGTCGCCCTGTCCGCCTTCCTCAAGCTGCTTCTGGTCCCCGCGGTCACCGCGCTGGCGGGAACGGCGCTGGGGGTGGACGGGCTGACGCTGACCGTCGCGGTCCTGTTCAACGCCCTGCCCTGTTCGGCCAGCGCCTACGCGCTGGCCCGCCAGATGGGCGGCGACCACGGGCTGGTCGCCGGCATCATCACCGTCCAGACCCTGGCCGCCGCCGTCTCGCTTCCGCTGGTGCTGTCGGCCTGCGCCGTGCTGGGCTGAGGCCGGGTGGGCGCTCAGGGCGGCTCGGGCGCTTCCGCCGGGAAGCGCTCCAGCGTGTCCGTGATCTCGTAATAATCCGCCTTGCCGGCGACGTGGATGTGGCGCAGCGTGGCCAGCCCGGTCGGCTGGTCGAGGCTGCCGGCGGCGACGTCCATCAAAGGGTTGCCGTCGCCCCGCCAGAACAGCGAGGAGCCGCAGCGCGCGCAGAAGCCGCGCTCGGCGGCGGCCGACGAGCGGTACCAGGCCAGCGTCGCGTCGGCCTCGACCACGACGCGCCCGCGCGCCAGCGTGACGTAGGCGCCGACATGGCCGTGGAAGCGGCGGCACTGGCCGCAATGGCAGTTCACCACGCCGAGCGGCCGCTCGGTCAGCCGGAAGCGCACGCCGCCGCACAGGCAGCCGCCGGGAAGCGCGTCCGCCCCGCTCATGGCTCCCCCTGCTGCGAGGCGTTGCCGGGCTGGCCGCTGGTCCGGCGCAGCAGCCCGTCGTCGGGAAGATCGTAGTAGTCGCCCTTGAAGTCGACCCAGATGTGGCGGTCGGCGCGCAGCCCGGTCGGCTCGTCCAGGCTGCCGGCGGTCACGTCCATGCGCTCCTCCTCCTGCGGATCCCAGAACAGGCCGCTGCCGCAGCGGCCGCAGAAGCCCCGCCGCGCGCGGTCGGAGGATGGATACCACACCAGCGTCTCCGCCACCGTCAGGCGGAACGCCGCACGCGGGAAGGTGGTGTAGGCGCCGACATGGCCGTGCTGGCTGCGGCACTGGCCGCAGTGGCAGTAGGAGACCGGGCCGGGCCGGGCCGCGATCGCGTAGCGCACGCCGCCGCAGGCGCAGCCGCCGGTCCACAGCCGCCGCGGTTCGGCCGCAGCCTCCGCCCCCGCCGCCACCGGGTCAGCCCCGCCAGAAGGGCTTGTCGGCCTCGTCCTCCGCGTCGGCCCGGGACAGGCCGATGTCGCTGAGGAGATGGTCCGGAAGGGCCGCCAGCGCGCGGCGCTGGCGCCGCCGCTCCGCCCACAGCGCGACCGTGTCGAACAGGACGGTCAGGGCGAGGGCGAACCCCTTCCCCGAGGCTCCGGAACGGCGGGCATGGGCGGCGTTGGCGATCGGCTGCATGGTCGTCTCTCCTCCTGTCCGGTCCCGGCCGGGCCGGCGCCTTGCCGGCGCCCCCCCGGGACTGTTCCCGACACTGTCCGTGGCACTGCCGGTGACACTGCCGGTGACACTGTCTGTGACCAGGAGAATGAGCCGGCCGGCCCTTGCCGACAAACGACGCTTTCTCATACCATCGATTAGGAAAGCTAATCCGAAGACCGCTTCCCGGAAGGCACCCGCGATGCCGCGCCCGCCATGTCCCGCCGCCTGCCGCCGCTGAACGCGCTGCGCGCCTTCGAGGCCGCCGCCCGCCACCTGTCCTTCACCCGGGCGGCGGAGGAGCTGCACGTCACCCAGGCGGCGGTGAGCCACCAGATCAAGGGGCTGGAGGAGTGGCTGGGCATGCCGATGTTCCGCCGCCTGAACCGCGCCCTGATGCTGACCGAGGCCGGCCAGACCTACCTGCCCGCGGTGCGCGACGCGCTGGACACGCTGGCGCAGGCGACCGACCGCCTGTTCCGCAGGGACAGCGCCGGGGCGCTCACCATCTCGACCATGCCGAGCTTCGCCGCCAAGTGGCTGGTGATGCGGCTGGGCCGCTTCCAGGCCCGCCACCCGGAGCTGGAGGTGCGGCTGCACGCCACCCCCCAGCTCGCCGACTTCGCCCAGCAGGACGTGGACGTCGCCATCCGCTTCGGCTCCGGCCGCTGGCCGGGGCTGCGCAGCGAACGGCTGATGACCGAGGACATCTTCCCGGTGTGCAGCCCGGCGCTGCTGCGCGGCGGCCTCCCCCTCGCGCGGCCGGAGGATCTGCGCCGCCACACGCTTCTCCACGACGATTACATGATCACCTGGGCGATCTGGGCGGAAGCCGCCGGCCTCACCGGCATCGACCTCCACCGCGGCCCCCGCTTCAACGATTCCGCCCTGATCCTCCAGGCCGCCATGGAGGGGGCGGGAGTCGCGCTCGCCCGCGGCGTGCTGGTGGCCGACGACGTCGCCGCCGGACGGCTGGTCCGGCTGTTCGACATCCACCTGCCGGGCGACTACGCCTATTACGTGGCGGCCCCGCCGCCCTATTTCTCGCGGCCGAAGGTGAGGGCCTTCCGCGACTGGCTGTTCGAGGAAGCGGCCTTGTCCGGCCAGGTCCCCGCTCCAGCCTCTCCCGCAGGCGCCCGTTCGACGCAGGAGGTTCCGCCATGACCCCGGTCCCCGATTGAGCGCTGCTCCACCCGTCCGCTTGTTTCCCGACGGGGGGAAGCGTAGATTCGGCTCAGGAGGTACTGTCATGCCTACGTTGAAGCGAAGCGCCGTGACCGGACGGTTCATCACCAAGAGCGAGGGCCGTGCCATGGGCGTCACGATCATCACAGGCAAGGGCCAGAAGATCCACCTGGTGAACCGCGTGGCGGCTGAGAAGGCGTTGCGGAATGCAGCCTCCGGCTATCTCTCACCGAAGAGCACGAAGAAATAATAATGAGACTGCCCGGACGTGCCCGCCAACCTCCGTGAAGTTTACGCCCACCTCGTGCAGCACGAGGAAAACAAGACCACCCGCGATGTGACGGGCCTTATTGCCTTTGGACTCTTCTGCAACAAGCTGGAGTCCTGGATTGCCCGCCAGCAGGATCTGGACGGACGCCCTCCTGATCAGGACGAGATCGACCGACACATCCGCAAGGATTTCGGCGATGATGATTATGCGAGTTTCCGCGAGCAGGCGCTCGGTCTTTTTGGCACCGCCGCCCTCGACTTCTTGCAGGAAGACATCAGGGAGGCTGAGGAATCCGCCGTGGCAAACAGCATCCTCGGGGCCGTCGAGAGCCGGCTTGCCGCAACGGATGCCGCGGTGCGTGCCCAGCTCGGGAGCATGGAGGTCGTGATCGCCCGGTCCGGGGGCTTCAAGCGGCAGGTGCTGATCGCCATCGCGACGGCGGCGACCGTGCCGCTGGTGCTCGGGGTGGGCATCGGCGGAGCCCAGTGGGCGTTGCAGAAGTACGACAGCGCAATGCCCACCGCGTCGCAGACCTACCGAGATCTGTCCTCCTCGGCCGCCGATGGTGCGAATCCTCCTCCGGCAGTGGAGGGAAGCAAGCCCGGCCAGGCGGCCGAGGGGGCGGCCTTGTCCGGCCAGGTCCCCGCCCCAACCTCTCCCGCAGGCGCCCGTTCGACGCAGGAGGTTCCGCCATGACCCCGGTCCGCACCCGCAGGCCCGCCCTTGCCCTCCTCCTCGCCGTCCTTCTCGCCATTGGCGCGGCGGGCGTGGCCGCCCTGCCCGCCGTGGCCCACCACGGCTGGGGCGGCTATGACGCCGACCGGGTGCTGACCCTGACCGGCACCGTGCAGCGATTGGCCTATCAGAATCCGCACGCCATGTTGAACCTCCAGGCCGACGGCAAGGTCTGGCAGGTGGTGCTCGCCCCGCCGGGCCGGATGACCGCGCGCGGCCTGCCGGACGGCGCCGTCCGCACCGGCCAGACGGTGACCGTGGTCGGCTATCCCAGCAAGTCCGACCCCGCCGAGTTGCGGGCCGAGCGCATCACCGTCGGCGACCGCAAGGTCGAGCTGCGCTGATGGACCACGGCCCGGGCCATGCCGGCGGCGGCTGGCTCGCCGCCCTGGAATCCTCCGGCCTGGGCGGCACGCTGCGCCAGTCGCTGTGGCTCTACCCGCTGGTCGAGGTGGCGCACATCCTGGGCTTTGCCCTGCTGCTCGGCTCGATCGCCGCCTTCGACCTGCGGCTGATGGGCGTGCGCGCCCCGCTGCTCCCGGCGGCGGCGCTGGCGCGCCTGCTGCTGCCGGTGTCGGTGGCCGGCTTCGCGCTGGCCGTGCCCACCGGCGCCCTGCTCTTCACCACCGAGGCGACGGCGCTGGCCGGCAACCCGGCCTTCCTGGCCAAGATGGCCCTGGCCGCGCTGGCGCTGGCCAACATCGCGGTCTTCCACGGCTGCGCCGGCCGCCGCATGGCGGCCTGGAGCCTCGACGTCAAGCCGCCCCGCGCCGCCCGCCTCGCCGGGGCGCTGTCGCTGGCCCTGTGGGTCGCCGTGCTGGCCAGCGGGCGCCTGATCGCCTACCTGTAGCGCCCCCCGTGCCAGCCCGCCGGGGGCCGCGAGGGGCGCTTGCGGGCGTTCCGCGCCGCTCCTATAGTCCCGGCCCATGACCGGATCTCCCCACCCCGACAGGATCTTCCCGCACCGCCACCTTCTCGGCATCGAGGGGCTGACGGCCGGCCAGATCACCACCATCCTCGACCTCGCCGACGGCTACGTCGAGCAGAACCGCCAGTCCAACAAGAAGTCGGCGCTTCTCGCCGGACGCACGCTGGTGAACCTCTTCTTCGAGAACTCGACCCGCACCCGCACGTCCTTCGAACTGGCGGGCAAGCGGCTCGGTGCCGACGTCATCAACATGTCGGTGGACGGCAGCTCGGTGAAGAAGGGCGAGACGCTGATCGACACCGCGATGACGCTGAACGCCATGCACCTGGACGCTCTGGTCGTCCGCCACGCCGAGTCGGGCGCGGTCAAGCTGCTGGCGGACAAGGTCAACTGCTCGGTCATCAACGCCGGCGACGGCCACCACGAGCATCCCACCCAGGGCCTGCTCGACGCGCTGGCCATCCGCCGCCGGCTCGGCCGGCTGGACGGGCTGGTGGTGGCCATCTGCGGCGACATCCTGCACAGCCGGGTGGCGCGCTCCAACATCCACCTGCTGAACGCCATGGGGGCGCGGGTCCGGGTGGTGGCGCCGCCCACCCTGATCCCCTCCCAGATCGAGCGGCTCGGCGTCGAGGTGCACCATTCCATGGCGAGCGGCCTGAAGGACGCCGACGTGGTGATGATGCTGCGCCTCCAGACCGAGCGGATGAGCGGCCAGTACATCCCCTCCACCCGCGAGTATTTCTATTTCTATGGCCTCGACTACGAAAAGCTGTCGGTCGCCAAGCCCCACGCGGTGGTCATGCACCCCGGCCCGATGAACCGCGGCGTGGAGATCGATTCGGAGGTCGCCGACGATCTCAAGCGCTCCATGATCCTCGACCAGGTCGAGCTGGGCGTGGCCGTGCGCATGGCCGTGCTCGACCTCCTGACCCGCGACCGCCGGGGGACCCATGCCTGAAGCCGACGCCCGCACCGCCGCCCGCACCGCCTACCTCAACGCCCGCCTGCTCGACCCGGCCACCGGCCTGGACCAGCCGGGCGCCCTGCTGACCGAGGGTGGGCGGATCGCCGATTTCGGCCCGTCCCTGTTCGCCGGCGGCGTGCCCGAGGGCATCGAGACGGTCGACCTCGGCGGCCAGTGCCTCGCCCCCGGCCTGGTGGACATGCGCGTCCTCATCGGCGAGCCCGGGGAGGAGGCCAAGGAGACCATCAAGAGCGCCTCCCGCGCGGCGGCGGCCGGCGGCATCACCGCCATGGCGCTTCTGCCCAACACCGACCCGGTGCTGGACGAGGTGGCGGGGCTGGAGTTCATCGCCCGCCGCGCCCGCGAGGTGAAGCTGGTCAAGGTCTTCGCCTACGCCGCCGCGACCCGCGGCACGAACGGGGCCGAGATCACCGAGATGGGCCTGCTGGCCCGCGCCGGCGCGGTGGCCTTCACCGACGGCGTCAAGGCCATCGCCAGCGCCAAGGCGATGCGCCGCGCGCTGGCCTACGCCCGGACCTTCGACAAGCCGGTCATGCAGCACCCGGAGGAGCCGAGCCTGGCCGCCGGCGGCATGATGAACGCCGGCGAGCGCGCCACGCGCCTCGGCCTCGTCGGCATCCCGCGCGAGGCCGAGATCATCATGATCGAGCGCGACCTGCGGCTGCTGGAGCTGACCGGCGGCCGCCTGCACATCGCCCACGTCAGCACCGGCGAATCGGTCGAGCTGATCCGCCGCGCCAAGGCCCGCGGCCTGCGCGTGACCTGCGACACCGCGCCCCATTACTTCGCTCTGACCGAGACCGACGTCGGCGAGTACCGGACCTTCGCCAAGGTCTCCCCGCCGCTGCGCGGCGAGATGGACCGCCGCGCCGTCGTCGAGGGGCTGGCCGACGGCACCATCGACGCCATCGCCTCGGACCATGCCCCGCAGGACCAGGACCGCAAGCGCCTGCCCTTCGCCCAGGCCGCCTTCGGCGTGATCGGGCTGGAGACGCTGTTCCCGCTGACCCTGGAGCTGGTGCACAAGGGGGCGCTTCCGCTGCTGAAGGCGCTGGCCTGCGTCACCGTCCGGCCGGCCGGGATCCTGGGCCTGCCGCTCGGCCGCATCGCCCGCGGCGCCCCCGCCGACCTCGTCGCCTTCGACCTGGAGACGCCCTGGCGGATCGACGTGGCGCGCTTCCGTTCCAAGTCCAAGAACAGCCCCTTCGAGGACCGCCCCGTCCAGGGCCGCCCCCTGCGCACCATCGTCGACGGCCGCACCGTCTGGCGGTTCGAGGGCTGACGCGATGTCCCTCCTCCTCTGCGCCCTGCTCGGCTACCTGCTGGGCTCAATCCCCTTCGGGCTGGTGCTGACCCGTCTGGCCGGGCTGGGCGACATCCGCCGCATCGGCTCCGGGAACATCGGCGCCACCAACGTGCTGCGCACCGGCAACAAGGCGCTGGCCGCCGCCACCCTGCTGCTCGACAGCGGCAAGGGCGCGGCCGCCGCCCTCATCGCCCTGGCCCTGTTCGGGGAGGAGGCCGCCCTCCTGGCGGCCGGCGGCGCCATGCTGGGCCACAGCTTCCCGGTGTGGCTGGGCTTCCGCGGCGGCAAGGGGGTGGCGACCGCGCTCGGCGTGCTGCTGGCGGTGTCCTGGCCGACCGGCCTGATCGCCTGCGCCACCTGGCTGGCCGTCGCCTTCCTCTTCCGGATCTCCTCCCTCTCCGCCCTGACGGCGCTCGGCCTCAGCCCGCTCGCCGGCTGGTGGTTCGGCGGTCCGGCGGTGGCCGGCCTGTGCCTGTTCATCGCCGTCCTGGTCGCCGTCCGCCACGCGGCCAACATCCGCCGCCTGCTGAAGGGCGAGGAGCCGAAGATCAGCTTTTCCAGGAAGGCGGCGGGGTGAGCGGCGCGCGGCGCGCGCATATGGGTTGAACGGACCCCGCATCCGGTTGTAGACAGGGGCGCATGCTTCAACCGCGCCGCCCCCTCACCGACGCCGAGCGGCTCGACTGGCTCCGCCTGATCCGGACGGAGAATGTCGGGCCGATCACCTTCCACCGCCTGCTGGACCAGTACGGCAGCGCGCGGGCGGCGCTCGATGCCCTTCCGGAGCTGGCCCGGCGCGGCGGACGTGCCAAACCGCTGCGCATCGCCGCCCGGGCGGAGGCGGAACGCGAGCTGGCGGCCAACGCCCGGCTCGGCGCCCGGCTGCTCTGCGCCTGCGAGCCCGACTATCCGGAGCCGCTGGCCGCGCTGGACGACGCTCCCCCGGTGGTCTCGGTGCTGGGGCACCCCCATCTGCTGAAGCGGCGCGCGGTGGCCATGGTCGGGGCGCGCAACGCCTCCATGAACGGCAAGAGCCTGGCCCAGGAGCTGGCCCGGGATCTCGGCGCCGCGGGGTTCCTGGTGGTCTCCGGCCTGGCCCGGGGGATCGACACGGCGGCCCACGCCGGCGCGCTGGCCACCGGCACGGCCGCGGTGGTGGCCGGCGGGATCGACGTGGTCTATCCGCCGGAGAACGAGCGTCTCTACCGCGACATAGTGCAGCAGGGGGTGGTGGTCGCGGAGAGCGCCGCCGGCGTCCAGCCGCAGGCCCGCCATTTCCCGCGCCGCAACCGGCTGATCGCCGGCCTGTCGCTTGGGGTCCTGGTGGTGGAGGCGGCGCTGCGCTCGGGCTCGCTGATCACCGCCCGCATGGCGCTGGAGCAGGGGCGCGAGGTCATGGCGGTGCCCGGTTCCCCGCGCGATCCGCGCTGCCAGGGGACCAACGACCTGATCCGCCAGGGCGCCGTTCTGGTGGAGACCGCCGAGGACGTGATCCGCGCCCTGGAGACCCTGGCGCCGCCCTCCCTGGGAGAGCGCGAAGGCGAGCTGTTCGGCGCCCGTCCCCCCGCCCGGCCCGACGAGATCGAGCTTGAGAAGGCCCGCGCGGTGGTGCTGGAAAACCTCGGGCGATCGCCCGTCGCCATTGACGAACTCGTTCGCGGGTGCCAATTGTCCGCACCGGTGGTGCTGACCGTCGTGCTGGAACTTGAGCTTGCGGGCCGGGTCCAGCGTCAGCCGGGCAATCAGGTGAACCTGATCGGACCCTGAACGCACCGCCCGCGTATCGTTAAGGCACACTCAGGGGCACGGACTTTGCCGGGCAGCAACGTCGTCATCGTGGAATCGCCGGCCAAGGCGAAAACCATCAACAAGTATCTTGGCTCGGACTACACCGTGGTGGCCAGCTTCGGCCATGTGCGCGACCTTCCGGCGCGCGACGGGTCGGTGCGTCCGGACGAGGACTTCGCGATGGAGTGGGAGCTGGGCGACCGCTCCAAGCGCCACATGGACGAGATCGCCAAGGCGGTGAAGTCCGCCGAGCGCGTCTATCTGGCCACCGACCCCGACCGCGAGGGGGAAGCCATCGCCTGGCACCTGTCGGAGCTGCTGCGCGAGAAGCGGCTGATCGACAAGGTCGAGGTGCAGCGCATCACCTTCAACGAGATCACCAAGAGCGCGGTCCAGGCGGCGCTGGCCAACCCGCGCGACGTCTCGCGCGAGCTGGTGGACGCCTATCTGGCCCGCCGCGCGCTGGACTATCTGGTCGGCTTCACCCTGTCGCCGGTGCTGTGGCGCAAGCTGCCGGGCTCGCGCTCGGCCGGCCGCGTGCAGTCGGTGGCGCTGCGCCTGATCTGCGAGCGCGAGTCGGAGATCGAGGTCTTCAAGCCGCAGGAATACTGGTCCATCGAGGTCGGCTTCACCACCCCGGGCGGCGCCCCCTTCACCGCCCAGCTGACCCAGCTGGACGGCCGCCGGCTCGACAAGTTCGGCCTGCCCACCCGCCAGGCGGCCGAGGCCGCGGTGGCGCGGATCGCCCCGCAGACCTTCAGCGTCGCCACGGTGGAGCGCCGGCAGAGCCGCCGCAACCCGTCCCCGCCCTTCACCACCTCGACCCTCCAGCAGGAGGCGTCGCGCAAGCTCGGCTTCGGCGCCATGCGCACCATGCGCACCGCGCAGAAGCTCTATGAGGGGGTGGACATCGGCGGCGAGACGGTCGGGCTCATCACCTACATGCGAACCGACGGCGTCAGCCTGTCGCAGGAGGCGATCGACGGCGCCCGCAGCCTGATCGGCTCCCACTGGGGCGAGCGCTACGTGCCGCCCGCCCCGCGGGTCTACAAGGCCGCCGCCAAGAACGCCCAGGAGGCCCACGAGGCGGTGCGCCCGACCGACCTGTTCCGCCGGCCGGAGGCGGTCGCCGCCTATCTGGAGGCCGACGAGCTGCGGCTTTACGAGCTGATCTGGAAGCGCACGCTGGCCAGCCAGATGGAGAGCGCCGTCCTCGACCAGGTGGCGGTGGACATCGGCTCGCCGTCGCGCGACGTGGTCCTGCGCGCCACCGGTTCCATCGTCGTGTTCGACGGCTTCCTCAAGGTCTACCAGGAGGACCGCGACGACGGCGAGGACGACCAGCAGGAGCGCCGCCTGCCCGCCATGGACCAGGGCGACGCCCTGGCCCGCGGCGACATCCACCCCGAGCAGCACTTCACCCAGCCGCCGCCGCGCTACTCGGAAGCCAGCCTGGTGAAGAAGCTGGAGGAGCTGGGCATCGGGCGGCCCTCCACCTACGCCTCGATTCTCCAGGTGCTCCAGGACCGCAACTACGTCCGGCTCGACAAGCGGCGCTTCATCCCGGAGGACCGCGGCCGGCTGGTCACCGCCTTCCTGAAGAACTTCTTCACCCGCTACGTCGAATACACCTTCACCGCCGAGCTGGAGAACCAGCTCGACGAGATCTCCGACGGGCGGATCGACTGGAAGACCGTTCTGCGCGACTTCTGGCGCGCCTTCCACGCCGCGGTGGACGGGACCAAGGACCTGACCATCACCCAGGTGCTGACCGCGCTGGACGAGGAGCTGGGGCCGCACTTCTTCCCCACCGACGGCACCGGCACCGGCCACGACCCGCGCCTCTGCCCGGTGTGCAGCCAGGGCCGGCTGGGACTGAAGCTCGGCAAGATGGGCGCCTTCATCGGCTGCTCGCGCTACCCCGACTGCCGCTACACCCGCCCGCTCGCCGTCGCCAACGACGAGAGCGGCGAGGCCCAGGACGGCCCGCGCGCGCTGGGCGACGATCCCGAGACCGGCCTGCCCGTCACCGTGCGCCGCGGCCCCTTCGGCGCCTACATCCAGCTGGGTCCGGCGGCGGCCCCGCCCCCCCCCCCCCCTGCCGCGGAGGAGACGGCCGGGAAGCCTGGGAAGGGCAAGGGCAAGAAGGCCAAGGACGAGGCGCCGAAACCCAAGCGCGTGTCGCTGCCCAAGGGCATGGCCGCCGCCGACCTCGACCTCGACACCGCGCTGCGCCTGCTCGCCCTGCCGCGCCCCGTCGGCCGCCACCCGGAAACGGGCGAGGAGATCAGCGCCGGCATCGGCCGCTTCGGTCCCTACCTGAAGCACGGCAGCGTCTACAAGTCGCTGACTCCGGACGACGACGTGCTGACCATCGGCATCAACCGGGCGGTGGATCTGCTCGCCGGGGCCGCCAAGAAGGCGTCCACGCCGGCCAAGGTGCTGGGCGACCATCCGAAGACCGGCAAGCCGGTCAGCATCGGCTCCGGCCGTTTCGGCCCCTACGTCAAGCACGGCT
Organism: Pseudomonadota bacterium; assembly: GCA_023416455.1. Taxonomy (GTDB): domain Bacteria; phylum Pseudomonadota; class Alphaproteobacteria; order Azospirillales; family Azospirillaceae; genus Azospirillum. The sequence goes on from JAEZHQ010000641.1 coordinate 13,298, forward strand.
CCACCTACGCCTCGATCCCGAAGGGGACCGAGCCCGACGGGGTGACGCTGGAGCAGGCGCTGGCCCTGATCGAGGCCAAGCTGGCCAAGGACGCCGCCAAGAAGGGCAAGGCGCCCAAGGACGCCGAACCCGCCGCCGCCGAGGCGCCGGAGGAGGCGGCCAAGACCGGAAAGCCGGCCAAGACGGCGGCCAAGCCGGCGGCCAAGCCGAAGACCGCGAAGGCCAAGGCGGAAGGCATGGAGGAGGCCGGACCGAAGGCGGCGAAGAAGCCGGCAAAGAAGGCGAAGGCCGGGAGCGAGGCGGCCGAGGCGGCCGATGCGACCCAGGCGGAGGGCAAGGCGGCCCGGGCGCGCAAGACCGCCTGACGCCGTCCGCCCCGCCCTACCGACCAAGCCCGTCCTTGACCGACACGCCCCGCCGCCCCGGCCCCGGCACCGCCCCCGACAGGGACGCGGTCCTCGCCTTCATCCGCAACAGCGCCACCCCGGTCGGCAAGCGCGAGATCGCCCGTGCCTTCAAGCTGTCCGGCACCGCCGGGCGCGAGTGGCTGAAGGCCCTCCTGAAGGAGCTGGAGGCCGAGGGTGCCGTGGAGCGGGGCCGCGGCAAGCGCGTCGCCCCGCCGCAGTCCCTGCCGGCGGTGGCCGTGCTGGAGGTGACCGGCATCGACCCCGACGGCGAGGTGCAGGCCCGTCCCCTGACCTGGACCGGGGAGGGCAAGCCGCCGCGCATCTTCATGACGCCGGAGCGCAAGGGCCATCCGGCGCTGGCCGCCGGCGACCGCGTGCTGGCGAAGCTTTCCCGCGTCAACGACCGCCTCTACGAGGCGCGCAGCATCCGCCGGATCGAAGGCACGGTGGGCCGCCTGCTGGGCGTCTACCGGCCGGCGCCCGAGGGCGGGCGCATCACCCCGGTCGACCGCCGCGAGAAGGGCGAGCTGCTGGTCCTGCCGGCCAACCGCAACGACGCGGAGGACGGTGAGCTGGTGCTGGCCGACCTGCTGCCCGCCGGCCGCCTCGGCCTGCCCCAGGCCCGCGTCGTGGAGCGGCTGGGGTCCACGGCGGAACCGCGCGCCGTCAGCCTGATCGCCATCCACACCCACGGCCTGCCGACCGACTTCCCCACCGCCGCCCTCCGCGAGGCCGGGGTCGCCGCCGTGCCCTCCCCGGCCGGCCGCACCGACCTGCGCGCCGTGCCGCTGGTGACCATCGACGGCGCCGACGCCCGCGACTTCGACGACGCGGTGTGGGCCGCCCCCGACGACGACCCGGCCAACGCCGGGGGCTGGCGCCTGCTGGTCGCCATCGCCGACGTCGCCCATTACGTGCGCCCCGGTTCCGCCCTGGACCAGGCGGCCTTCGCGCGCGGCAACTCCGTCTATTTCCCCGACCGCGTCGTCCCGATGCTGCCGGAGGCCCTGTCCAACGGCCTGTGCTCCCTGCGCCCCGGCGAGGACCGCGCCTGCCTCGCCGCCGAGCTGTGGATCGACCGCCACGGCGCCCTGCGGCATCACCGCTTCCTGCGCGGGCTCATGCGCTCGGCCGCGCGGCTGACCTACGAGCAGGTCCAGGCCGCCCTGGACGGGCAGCCGGACGAGGCGACGGCGCCGCTGCTCGACGGCGTGCTGCGCCCGCTCCACGGCGCCTATGCCACGCTGTGGGCGGCGCGGCAGCGGCGCGGCACGCTGGAGCTGGACCTGCCGGAGCGGCGCGTCCGCATCGACGAACGGGGACGGGTGGCGGAGATCGCCCCGCGCGAGCGGCTCGACAGCCACCGGCTGATCGAAGAGTTCATGATCGCCGCCAACGTCGCGGCGGCGGAGAGCCTGGAGAGGGCCGGCGTGCCCGCCCTCTACCGCGTGCACGACCAGCCGGCCCCCGACAAGCTGGAGGCGCTGCGCGGCTTCCTGGCCGGCATCGGCCACGCCCTGCCCCGGGTCCCGGTCCTGAAGCCGGCCCATTTCACGCGCATCCTGGAGGCGGCGGCGGGGCGGCCGGAGTCCCGGCTGGTCAGCGAGGTCATCCTGCGCAGCCAGTCCCAGGCCGCCTACAGCCCCGGCAACATCGGCCATTTCGGCCTCGCCCTGCCCCGCTACGCCCATTTCACCTCGCCCATCCGCCGCTACGCCGACCTGATCGTCCACCGCGCGCTGATCCGCGCCCACCGGCTTGGCCCCGGCGGGCTGGACGACGCCGCCATGGCCGGGCTGGACGATATCGGCGACCACATCTCCATGACCGAGCGGCGCGCGGCGGCGGCCGAGCGCGACGCCGTCGACCGCTTCACCGCCGCGTTCCTCGCCGACCGGGTGGGGCAATCCTTCGCCGGCCGGATCAGCGGGGTCACCCGCTTCGGCCTGTTCGTGCGCCTCGACGACAGCGGGGCCGACGGCCTCGTCCCCATGTCCACGCTGACCGACGACCGCTACGAGCATGACGAGCGCGCCCACGCCCTGGTCGGCCAGCGGCAGGGACGGGTCCACCGGCTGGGCGCCGCGGTGACGGTCGCGCTGGTCGAGGCCGACCCGCTGACCGGCGCCACGCTGTTCCGCCTGGAAGGCGGGGGCGCCAGCGGAGAACCGTGGCATTCCGGCAACCCTTCCCCCACCGCCCCACCGAAAAGCCGCCCACGCCCGCGCTCACGCCGGAGTGGCCGCTAGGCCACATTGGTGGACATTCGGCAACAAGGAGGTGGACCACCGACTTTTGTCGCGCCTCCCTCCCCCTCCGAAGTGCTATTGCTTCCCCATTCGGACCCGAGTGAGTTTCATTCGGAATCGCCTATGGGAAAGGAGGCCTCGGTCGGGGTGCCATGGGCAATCGCAATCGAGTGTTTTCATCGCGCCGGCGTCTGGCGGTCCCGCTCGCGGCCGTCCTGCTCCTCCTCGGCCACCGGGGCGAGCCGTCCCGCTCGGCCGCCGCGGTCGACACCAGCACCGTCAGCGAGCAGGTCTTCGCCGTCGGCTTCGGCAAGATCGCCGAGGTCTATCTCCAGCCGGCGGATTTCGGGCGCCTTGGCCTCGACGGGCTGAAGGGGCTCTCCGCCATCGACCCGGCGATCCGCGCCGAGCGCGCCGGCAACACCATCCAGCTCTACGTCTCGGGAACCCAGGTGGCCGGCTACACGGCGCCGTCCGGCAGCGACACCGCCGGCTGGGCGGCCCTGACGACGCGGGCGACGGAACGCGCGCGCCTGCACTCCGGCGCCCTCTCCCAGGCCGTGCCCGAGCGCATCTACCAGGCCGTCTTCGACGCCGTGACCGCCGACCTGGACGGCTATTCCCGCTACACCGGAACCCAGCGCGCGACCAGCGAGCGCGCCCAGCGCGAGGGCTACGGCGGCATCGGCCTGTCGCTGGAGAGTGCCGGCGGCCGCACCGTCATCCGCGACGTCCTGGCGCGCGGCCCGGCCGGCCGCGCCGGCATCCGCGACGGCGACCTGCTTCTGGCCATCGACGGCGACCTCACCGCCCGCATGTCGGACACCGATATGCGCGACCGCCTGCGCGGCCCGTCCGGGACGCTGCTCCTGGTCACGGTCGCGCGCGACGGCGGCCCGCCCCGCCGGGTGCCGGTCCGGCGCGAGCGGGTCATCCCCAACACCGTCGCCATGAGCATCGCCGATGACGTCGGCGTCCTGAAGGTCGACCGTTTCAACGCCGCCACCGCCACCAACCTGCGCGAGGCGGTGCAGGCGGTCCGCCGGAGCGTCGGCCGGGGCCTGCGCGGCTACGTGCTCGACCTGCGCGGCAACCCGGGCGGGCTGCTCGACCAGGCGGTCGCGGTGGCCGACCTCTTCATCGCCCGCGGCAAGATCATCACCACCGAAGGGCGGCATCCCGACAGCCGCCAGCGCTTCGAGGCGTCCCCCGACGACATCGCCGACGGGCTGCCGCTGGTCGTCCTGGTGGACGGCCGCTCGGCCTCCTCCGCCGAGGTGGTGGCCGCCGCCCTCCAGGACTCCGGCCGCGCGGTGGTCGTCGGCGCCTCCTCCTACGGCAAGGGCAGCGTCCAGACCGTCACCCGCCTGCCCAACGACGGCGAGCTGTTCCTGACCTGGAGCCGCATCTACACCCCCGCCGGCTACACCCTGCACCGCCAGGGCGTGCAGCCGACCCTGTGCACCAGCCGCCCCGGCCAGGAGGATCCCGCCGCCCTGCTGACCGATCTGCGCGACGGCCGCGTCCGGCCGGCCGCCCAGTTCGCCGGCTGGCGGGCCAGGGCGGCCGACGACGAGGAGGCGCTGAACCAGCTTCGCGAGGCGTGCCCCTGGAAGGAGCATGAGCCGGAGCTGGACCTCAAGGTGGCGCTGCGCCTTCTGGCCGAGCCGGCGCTCTACCAGCGGGCCTCGTCGCTCGCCTCCACGAGCACGGTGGCGGAGCGCTGAGCCCCGGCCGCCCGGCGGTCCGGGCGGGCGTGCCGCGGCGCCGCCGCATCCGCCGCTCCGTGGTCCCCCACAACCCACGACCCAGCCCACACCCCGGCCCTTCCCTCATGCATGGGGAGGGGCCGGGGTGTGGGCATCCAGCGCCCGGCTCAGTCCGGACAGTGTCGGCAGACGCCGTAAAGGCGCGGCGGCACAACAGGCGCACAATCACTGTCGGTAACAAGTCAAGTTGGCCGGTTTTCGTAACAAGTGAGTTGGCCGCTCTGTTCACGCTTTGCCCCGGGGGCATGCCCCCGGGGCAAAGCGTGGGCGCGTGGAGCGGGGTCACGCAGCCTG